>JBGPMJ010000034.1:0-12403 GCA_041486935.1 Candidatus Limnocylindria bacterium
CCGTCGTTCGGCCCCGGGGGGGCGGTCAGCCTCCGGCGGGCTGCGCGACCTCCGCGGGCAGCGGCGGCTGGGGCGGCAGCGGCCGCACGTAGAGCCAGAGCACCACCCCGACGTACGTGGCCCAGGTCACGAGCGTGGCCCACTCCGGCTGCGAGGTATAGCCGAGGAGCGCCCGCAGGAACTGGCCGATGCCCTCCTCGTGCGGCAGGAGGGCGCTGATGTCGAAGGCCGTGCCAGTGCCGATTCCGATGACGCGGATCTCGACGAGCTCGTGGACGGCCCGCGAGATGAGGCCGGCCGCGATGAAGATCAGCGCGATGCCGGTCCACTTGAAGAAAGTGCGCAGGTCGATGAGCCGTGCACCGCGATAAAAGCCGTAGCCCAGGCCGACGGCGCCGAGGAGCCCGACCAGGGCACCGAGCAGGACGGAAACGGCTCCCCTGTCCGCCGAAGTGGCCTGCCCGACGAGGAAGAGGGCGGTCTCGATCCCCTCGCGGATGACGGCGGTGAAGGCCAGTGCGACCAGCGCCCAGATGCTGCCCTCGGTGAGCGCGCGGTCCACCTTGGACTGCAGATCGCCCCTGACCGAGGCGGACTGGCGGCGCATCCAGAAGAGCATCCAGGTCACGACGGCCGCCGCAACGAGCATCGTCAGCCCCTCGAAGAGCTGCTCGTACGGGGCCTGGAGCTCACCGACGGTGAAGAAGAGGCCGGCCCCGGCGACGACGCTGAGGGCGACCGCCGCGCCGACACCCAGCATGATCCGCCCGAAATAGCGTCCATTCCCCGTGCGGGCGAGATAGGTCAGGACGATGGCCACGATGAGGGCGGCTTCGACGCCCTCGCGCAGACCCGTCAGCAGGCCGCTGACGACGAAGCCGAGATCGAACAACGTGCGCTCCTGGTGTGTCGTCCAGCGGTCGGACGGACGCAATCCTGAGCCGCTGAGTCGGGATTTCGGCGGGATGGTACCACGACCGGCTTGACTCGCGCCAGCCCGCAGCGGAGAGTTCGCACATGACAGGTTCGCGTGAAACGGGGACGGCCGGGCCGGCGGCGGTCCTCATCGGCGAGGCGCCGCTCGGCATCGAGGCCATCGTGCACATCGCGGGAGGCGCTCCGGTCGAGCTGACCGCCGACGCCGAGGCGCGCATCGTCGCCTCGCGGGACGTGGTCGAGGAGCAGCTCGCGCGGCCGGAACCCGTCTACGGCCTCAACACCGGCCTGGGCCACATGCGAGACCAGCGACTGACCGACGAGGAACTGCGCGATTACCAGGAGCTGACCGTGCGCATGCACGACGGCGGCTTGGGGCCGCCGCTGCCCGTGCCCATCGTCCGGGCCGCCATGGCCGTCCGGCTGGCCGGCTTCGTGCGCGGCGGCGCGGGCGTGCGCCTCATCACGGCCCGCGCGTTCGCGGCCATGCTCAACGCCGGCGTCCATCCGATCGTTCCGGCCAACGGCTCGGTGGGCGCCGCCGACCTCATGCACATGGCGGCCATCGCGCAGGTGCTCATCGGGGGCGGCAGCGCCGAATACCTGGGGACGCGCCTGCCCGGCGCCGACGCGATGCGGCGCGCCGGCATCCCGCTGCTCGCCCTGGGGCCCAAGGAGGGCCTGGCGCTCGTGTCGGCCAACGGCGTGAGCATCGGCCACGGTGCGCTGGTCGTCGAGCGTGCCGAACGGCTGATGCGGGCGGCGGACGTGGTTGCCGCCCTCTCGCTCGAAGTCGTGCGCGGGAACCCCTCGATCATCGAGCCGGCCGCGGCCGCGGCGAAGCCGGTGCTCGGACAGGCCGAGGTCGCGGCCAACCTGCGGGCGCTGCTTCACGGCGGCGCCATCCTCGAGCCAGGCACGGCCGCGTCGGTGCAGGACCCGCTCTCGTTCCGGGTCCTGCCGCAGGTCCATGGTGCCGCCCGCGAGCTCGTGCGCTTCGCCCGGGCGGCCGTCGAGGGTGAGCTGGCGGCCATGGACGACAACCCGCTCGTCGTGGTCGAGGAGCGGAGGCTCATCAGCAACGGGAACTTCCACCCCATGCTCATGGCCCTCGCCTTCGATGCGCTGCGCCCGGCGCTCGCCCACGTCGGCCAGATCAGCGACCGGCGCATGAACCACCTCTGGACGAAGGTCTTTGCCGATCCCGGGCGCATCTTCGAGGCGATGGGCCAGATGGGGGCGGTGGGCAGCGGCGTGATGCCGCGCTACGCCGCCGGAGCCCGTTACGCCGAGTTGCGCCAGCTTGCCCAGCCCGCGACGCTGGACATCGGCGCGCTGGACCTCGGCCAGGAGGACCATGCCACCGCCGCGCCGCTGACCGTCCGCCGCACCGATGAGGCGCTCGATGCGCTCGAGGAGATCCTCACCGTGGAGCTGTTCCTGGCGCGGGACGCACTCCTGGTGGCGCCCCAGCCGTTGCGCCTTGGGGTCGGGACGGCCGCCGCGCTGGGCGCGCTCACCGACGCATGCCTCCTCTTCGGTCCGGCCACGACGGCGGCGGACATCGTGGCTGCCGTGCGGCCACTGCTCGCGACCACGATCCTCGAGGCCGCGGACTCAGCCGCGGGGTCGTAGGCGCGCACGTCGTCGGCGTTCGTGGCTCCGCCGCGGCCGGTCCGGCACGACATCAGCTGGGACCCGCGACCGTTGCGCAGCATGAGCAGCCACCTTCCGCCGCGCCGACGACCGCGCCGGCCGAGCCGCAGCACGCGCCGCCCGCCGCGATGACTTCGAGTTGTCGGCGCGGGGCACGGAGATGGCGCTCGAGGCTCGCCAGTCGGGCATCGAGCGCCTCGAGACCGGCCACCCTGTCGGCGATGGCCGCACGGCGTTCCGCGATGAGTCCCGGCAGCTGGCTCGTGGCGTCGGCGCAGTGGCCGGAGTGGCACCACGAGGCGATCTGCGCGGCGTCGTCCAGCGGGACGTCAAGCCGTCGGAGGTCGATCAGCAGCCGCAGGTGCTCCACGTCCGCCTCGCCGTACTCCCGGTAGTCGTTCTCCCGCCGCGACGGTCGCGGCAGCCAGCCCGACCGTTCGTAGAAGCGGACGGTGTCGGCTGCGACCCCGACCCGCCGAGCAAGCTCGCCGATCCTCATCCGCGGAGCAAACCTTGGACTGGCTCGAATGTCAACCCTCTGCGTCATGCCGTGGCCGCGACCGCGCCCGTGGCCGCCTCGAGCACGCCCTTCAGCCGCTGGAGTTCCGCGGCCCCGCCTGCCCGGACCTCGCGTGCCATCAACGGCTCGAGGAGTCGCCAGAAACCCGTCAGCCTGACCGCCCCGGAGTACACGGCGCGTGTCCGCGTGGAGCCGATCGGCTCGAGCTCCAGCCGCACCTCCCCGGTGAACGGCACCCCGCCGGCCACTCGCCACGCGATGTGCCGACCCGGATCCGACGCGCTGACGACGAACTCCGCCGCGTAGCGCCTCGGCCCGATCCGGACGGTCTGGCGGCCCATGGCGCCCACGTCGGTCGGCCGGCCCGTGATGACCTCGGCGTCAAGGACGCCCATCCACTCGGGATGCCGGGTGATGTCCGCGGCGTAGGCCCACACCTCGTCCGCCGATCGCTCGATCGTGGCCTCTTCTCGATACGTGATCACGCTGTTCCTCCTTCTCCACGTGTTTCCATCGGCTGCCCCAGCAGCTCGCCCAGACGGGCGATCGCCGCGCGCTTCTCCTTCTGGAAGCGGTCCCGTGCCCGCTCGTGGGCCGCCGGCGCAGCGGTCGCCCAGCGGAGCCGGAGCCGGGTGCCGTCTTCGGCGACCGAGAGATCCGCAGTCGCCTCGACGGGTCCGAGGCCCGGGATGGCAAGCCGCCAGCCGACATGGTCGTAGGGTTGCCAGTCGACGATGTCCTCGAGCGTGGCCAGCCGGCCGGTCACGCAGCGGGCCACGGTCCCGACGCCGCGCCTGCCGCCGGGCGACGTCTCATCGATCACCAGCGGTCCCTCCCACAGCGACCGAAGCGCGGGCGAGGTGAGGTGCGCCCAGACGGTCGAGGGCTCGACGGGGAAGGTGGTGACGATGTCCAGGAGGTCGCTCGTGTCCGTGCCGTCGAGGCGTCGGCGACCGCTCTCCGCCTGCCAGACGGTCTCGAGATCGAGGTCGAACGTCGTCACCTGGCCGAGCTGCTCGATCGATTCCTCGGATCGGGCCAGCCCGAGAGAAGCGGTGTCGACGCCCAGAGCGTCGGTGGCCGCGGCCGTCAACAGCGCGAAGCCGCCCGGACGAGCCTCGGCCGCGGCCGTGCCCTTGAGCAGCCGATGGACGAGGATCACGCTGGATCCGGCCAGCTCCTCGCGGCCGGCGATCCGGCTTCGGACGTAACTGCCGTGGTGCAGGAAGAGCTTCAGGTCGAGCCGGGGCGCAAGGCCGCACGCATTGCAGGTGCACGTGGTGGCGCCCTCGATGCTCCGCAGCTGGCGGCGGAACGCGACGTACGAGGCCTCGATCGCATCGAGCAGGAGCGACGCGTCGGCGCGGCCGTCCTCGACGAACAGGAATGCGGCGTCCCCCTCGAACTTCGCCAGCCGGAACGGCGGCTCGAGCCGACCGACGATCGTCTCGAGCAGGTCGCCGGCGATCGCCGGTGCATGCTCAAGCTCGCTGCGCGAGAGATACGCCGTGTAACCGCTCAGGTCCGCGATCGCCAGGAAGCCGGTCTCGGGCGAAACTGCCATGGCTGGCACGTTAGACCTTGGAGCCGCTCCAATGTCAAGCCCGATCTTCGAACGAAGCCAGCCCCCTGCTCGTTTGGATCGGCGCCGCTACTCTCCCTCGAGCATCGGCACGCGCACGCCGCGCTCGCGGGCGACCTCGATGGCCCGTTCATAGCCGGCGTCGGCGTGACGGATGACGCCCATGCCCGGGTCGGTGGTCAGGACGCGCTCGAGCTTCTGCGCGGCCAGCTCCGTGCCGTCGGCCACCACCACCATGCCGGCGTGCTGCGAGTAGCCGATGCCCGTCCCTCCCCCGTGGTGGATGCTCACCCAGGTGGCGCCGGCGGCGGTGTTGACGAGCGCGTTGAGCAGCGGCCAGTCGGCGATCGCGTCCGACCCGTCGCGCATCCCCTCGGTCTCACGGTTCGGTGAGGCGACGGACCCCGCGTCGAGGTGGTCACGGCCGATGACGATGGGGGCCTTCAGCTCGCCGTTGGCCACGAGGCGGTTGAACTCCAGCCCGGCCCGTGCCCGCTCCCCGTAGCCCAGCCAGCAGATCCGTGCCGGCAGGCCCTGGAAGGCGACGCGCTCCTCGGCCATGGTGATCCAGCGACGCAGCGGGGCGTCGTCGGGGAACAGCTCCAGGATGGCCCGGTCGGTGCGCAGGATGTCAGCCGGGTCGCCCGAGAGTGCCGCCCAGCGGAAGGGCCCCTTGCCCTCGCAGAAGAGCGGGCGGATGAAGAGGGGAACAAAGCCGGCGAAGTCGAAGGCGTCGGGCACACCGGCCGCCTGCGCCTGGGCGCGGATGTTGTTGCCGTAGTCGAAGGTGACGGCGCCGGCGCGCTGGAAGGCGAGCATGGCCCGCACGTGCTCGGCCATGGAGGCCATCGCCCGGCGCACGTACTCGTCGGGGTCGGAGCGGCGCAGCTCGGCCGCCTCGTCGAGCGTCAGCCCCGCGGGGACGTAGCCGCCCAAGGCATCGTGGGCGCTGGTCTGGTCGGTGACCACGTCGAAGGGCTCGCCCCGGCGCACCAGCTCGGGCTCCAACTCGGCGGCGTTGCCCACGAGGGCGATCGAGAGCGCCTCGCCGGCTGCCGCTGCCGCGCGCGCCCAGGCCAGGCCCTCGTCAAGCGAGTCGGTCATGCGGTCCACGTAGCGGGTGCCCAGGCGGCGCTCGGCGCGATCAGGGTCGACCTCGATGCAGAGGGCCACGCCCTCGTTCATCGTCACCGCCAGCGGCTGTGCCCCGCCCATGCCGCCGAGGCCGGCGGTGAGCGCCACGCGCCCCCGGAGCGTGCCGCCGAAGTGTTGGCGGGCCAGCTCGGCGAAGGTCTCGTAGGTGCCCTGGAGGATGCCCTGCGTGGCGATGTAGATCCACGAGCCGGCGGTCATCTGGCCGTACATCGTCAGGCCCTGCCGCTCCAGCTCGCGGAACGTCTCCCAGTTCGCCCACTTGCCGACCAGGTTCGAGTTGGCGATGAGCACGCGCGGCGCCCAGGGATGCGTGCGGAAGACGCCCACCGGCTTGCCCGACTGCACGAGGAGGGTCTCGTCGTCGCCCAAGCGGCGCAGCTCGCGCACGATGGCATCGAAGGCGGCCCAGTTGCGCGCGGCCTTGCCCGTCCCGCCGTACACGACGAGATCCTCTGGACGCTCGGCGACCTCCGGGTCGAGGTTGTTCATGAGCATCCGCAGCGCCGCCTCCTGCCCCCAGCCGCGGCAGGAGAGCTGCGTCCCGCGAGGTGCCCGGACGATGCGCGGTGCGGCGACGGCCATGACGGGTCGGGACCTCCTGCGGGGGAGTCTACGCTCCTCGCCCACGCCCCGGCCGTCACGTCCTCCGGAGCATGACCGGCGGGCATGACCGGGGGAGCATGCGTGGCCGGCGGGGCATGACCGGCGGGCATGAACGGGGGGGCATGACCGGCGGGCATGCGTGGCCGCGAACCCGAGATCGGCTGCCGTGAGATGACGGGCAATGGCGAGGCAGCCACGCACGACTTCGGGGCCCGGCATGACCGGGGAGCATGCGCGCCGCGCCGCGGGGGCGGGGGCGGCGGCGGCGCGCCACCCGCGGCGGGTCCGCATGCCGCGGACCGCGGCTGCGGACCTACAGCTCCCGGCGCACCACGGGGAAATGGTCGTCGTCCACGGCCACGGCGAACCCGCAGGCGACCCAGAAGGCCGGCGTGGCCGCGCTGGTGGCATCGGCGCGGGTGCCTGCCTCCGGGTAGGCCTCGACCGCGGAGAAGCCACGCCCCGCCAGATCGGCGCAGACTGCCTCCACGAGCCGTCGCGCGACCCCCGCGCCGCGCGCGGCCGGCGTCGTGGCGATGCACGTGATCACGGCCGGCAGCGGCGAGGCGGGGAGTTGCACGTAGAGATCACGCACCCGTTGCGCTCGCGGGTAGGCGGAGAGCGGCCCGAACTGGGCATACGCCACGGGCTCGCCGTCGAGCAGCGCGACCTTCGCGTACGTGCCGAAGACGCCCCGGCCGCGGTCGAGCAGCGCGTACTTGCGGGGAACGCCGACGGTGGCCGGACGCTCCCGCACGACGCGCGGGGCAAAGGGGTTGTCGAGGTCCTCGTCCGCGTCCTCGCCGGCCACGAGGAAGGGGTTGAGAGCCGCTCCGCGCGCGGCCGGGGGCGCGAAAGGGTTGTCGGCGAGGGCTAGCCGCGAGGCCGGGGCCGGCGCCGGAACGGCCTCGAGCCAGCTCGACCGGGCGGCCTTCGAGCCCCGCTCGGCGTCTTCCCAGTAGTCGCAGCTGCGGTGGTCGAAGCCCGGGTCGGCGCAGGGCGGCAGGAGCCGGAAGGCCTCGAGGTCGGAAACGTCGACGATGCGGAGCGTGGCCACGTACCGCGTCCGGCCCCTCAGCCCGCGGCGGCGATCCGACCGACCGAGACCGCGAAGCCCGCAGGACCTCGGCCGCCGCGGACCTCCGTCGATTCGCCGCTCATAGCCGGGGCGTCAGGCCACCGCGCGCGTTGCCTTGACCACCATCGTGTGAGCGAAGTGGTCGTGATACCCCTGCTTGGTGGGGCTTTGCGCGGTGGTGTAGAGCAGGAAGATGATGTAGACGAGGCCGGCGAGGCCCACCAGGGACCCGATCAGCGGGACGGGATTGACGATCTGGGCGATCGAGATCCAGCCGCCGACGGCGATCCACCTTCGCGCCGCCTGGTTCATCGTGAGCGTGGCGCCGTCACCCTCATTGCCGATCTGCATGCCGAGGGCCTTCATCCCGAACGTCGCGCGCATCGACGTCCAGGTGTAGATGAAATAGCCCGCGCTGATCAACAGGCCGACGACACCGTAGACCAACACCGCGAAGTAGTTGACCTGCAGGCCGCTGAGGATCGAGAGGCCCACGATGCCAAGCACGATCGCCAGGACGATGTTGATGACGGCCAGGACGACGATGTCGATGATGAACGCGAAGATCCGGTTGGGGAGATCCGCGTAGACCATCGCGGCTGACCCGGCCGGCGGCGCGGCCGGCGGCACTTGGAACGACATATGCCCTCTCCTTCATGCACCCGCGGATGGCGTCCCGGGCCTCAGGGCAGACTGTAGCGATCGCGCGCCGTTGCGCAACCCCGAGTCCGTGCGCGCCTCAGCGGCCCCGCGCGTACCAGATCGAGCCGGGCGAGCCGTAGTCGAAGCCCTCACCCCAGACGGCATGGGTGCGCCCGCGGCCATCGATGTCAAGCTCGAAGTAGTCGCCGAACGGGTAGCGGAAGCCCTGGGGGAAGATGTACGAGTACCCGCTCACCCAGGTCGAGAGATCCACCTCGCCGGACCACGTCCGGCCGCCGTCCTGCGACGTCCGCAGGTACGTGTTCCAGAGCGTGCCACCCAGCGCCCGCGCGTCCATCCAGGCGATGCGCACGTCCCCCGCGGCAGCCGCGACGACGGCCGGGAACGCATGCGCCACGCTGGCCGGCGCGGCCGAAACGTCCTGTTTCGTCGACCAGGATCGGCCGTCATCGGTCGAGCGGGCGAAGAAGATCCGCTCGGCCGCCCCATCGGTGGCACCGGCGTTCCACAGGGCATAGACCGTCCCGTCGGCGCCGGCGGCGAGCGTGGCCTGGGCGCCGAGGTAGGCCCAGCCGCAGCGGTAGGCCGAACAGTCGGGCGGGGCGCCGGAGACGTCGAGGAGGCTCGTGCGCCAGGTCGTCCCTCCGTCGTCGGACGAGCTGACGAAAAGGTTGACCGCCCCCTTCGCGCCGCCGCTGCGCTCGTAGCCGGCCCAGGAGAAGTGGACACTGCCATCGGGCGCCACGGTCCCGCCGCCGGCCAGGGCCCAGCCCAGCTTGCCGTTGTCGTTCGCCTTCGTCTCGGTGAACGTGGCTCCACCGTCGTGCGAGGCGGACACGAACATCTGCATGGCGTGGTCGTAGGCCACGTAGACGTCGCTGCCGCGCACGGCGAGGATCGGCTTGTCGGTGCCCTTGTCGTTGCGGTTGGCCACCACGACCCGCCAGCTCGCCCCGAAGTCGGTCGAACGGGCCACGGCGACGACGCTCTTGCCCTCCTGAAGCCAGGCCGCATAGACGGTGCGGCCGTCCAGCGGGTCGACGGCGATCTGCGCATCCCACTCGCCGCCGGTCTGGCCGGCTGGGTACATGACGCGCGGCGGGGACCACGTCACACCCTCGTCGGAGCTCGTGGTGAGGATCATCGTCGGATCGGCACACGTGGGGCAGCCGGGGACACTGCCGTACTGCGGGTAGAGCACGTAGACGTGGCCACTCCGGTCGGCCGCGATGGCCGGCTCCCACTGGTCGCCGACCGTGAAGCCGAGCCGCGTTTGCGGCGAGAAACCGGTCGAGCCGGCAGGCCCGAGGGTCGTG
The DNA here is from genome assembly GCA_041486935.1 of Candidatus Limnocylindria bacterium. Classification (GTDB taxonomy): domain Bacteria; phylum Chloroflexota; class Limnocylindria; order Limnocylindrales; family CSP1-4; genus CSP1-4. Next base: position 9,510 of record JBGPMJ010000034.1, read on the forward strand.
CCGACTGGCTTCGCGGAGATCACCGCGGCGCGGTCGGCGGTCGTCCCGTGCTTCGCCTTCGCCTCTTCCGGCACCTCGCCCGTGGCGGCCGACGCAACGACCGCCGCGACCGCGAGCATCGCCACGACGATGTAGGCGACGAGCGGGGCGAGGAAGCCCGTGCCCGGCCGGTGGTCAGCTACGGCGAGTCCCTGCGGAGCGGTCATGGGGCACCTCGATGCGCTGAGGACGCGCAGGTGGAGAGTCTACGGCCCGGCGGCCGGAGGGGGCCGGGCGGCCGGCGAAAAGACGGTGCCGCGGCGCACCGGAGCATCAGCGGCGCCCCCCTGGCTACCGCCCCTGCGACGCGGCCGGCAGCAGGTCCAGGAACGCGCCGCCGCGCACGAGGTCCGTGGCCGCCTCGATGTCCGGGCCGGGATCCCGATCCGTCTCGAGGTGGGCGACGCGCGCTCGCAGGCGGCGGTGGGCCTCGGCCACTCCGGCGCCCGGGCGGTGGCCGTCGGACAATCGGAAGTCGAGGCCCTGACCGGCGCAGAGCAGCTCGAGCGCGAGCACGACCTCGACGTTGCCGAGGATCTGGCGCGCCTGACGGGCCGCGATCGAGCCCATCGAGACGTGGTCCTCCTGGTTCGCGCTGGTGGGGATCGAGTCGGCCGAGGCGGGGTGGACGAGCACCTTGTCCTCCGACACGAGCGCGGCCGCCGTGTACTGGAGGAGCATCAGGCCGCTGTTGAGGCCGGCGTCGTGGACGAGGAAGGCGGGGAGGCCGGAGAGGCGGCCATCGACGAGGAGCGCCGTGCGGCGCTCCGAGATCGAGCCCAGCTCCGCGATGGCGAGCTTGGCGAAGTCCATCGCCAGGGCCACGGGCTGGCCGTGGAAGTTCCCGCCCGAGATGACGTGCCCGCCCGCCGTGGCGACGGCGCTCGGGTCGGCGACGGCGCCCTCGGGAAAGACGAGCGGGTTATCGGTGGCGCTGTTGGCCTCGATCTCGAGCACGCGGCGGGCGTGCGCGAGGGCGTCGGCGGTCGCGCCGTGGACCTGGGGCACGCAGCGGATCGAGTAGGGGTCCTGGACCTTGTGCTCGACGCCGTGGTGCGAGCGCTGCAGCTCCGAATCACGCAGGAGGTGGCGCATCTCGGCTGCCACGCGGGCCTGCCCGGGATGGGGACGCGTGGCGTGGTAGGCGGCCGAGAAGGCCACGTCCGTGCCGAGCAGGGCCTCGGTGCTCATGGCGGCGACGACGCTGGCGGTCCGCGCCAGCCGCTCGGCGTCGAGGACGGCGAGGGCTCCCACCGCAGTCATCATCTGCGTCCCGTTGAGGAGCGCCAGGCCCTCCTTCGCCTCGAGGCGCAGGGGCTGGAGGCCGGCGCGCACGAGGGCCTCGGCGGAGGGGATCGTCTCGCCCTTCAGCTCCACGGCGCCGCGGCCGATGAGCGGCAGCGCCAGGTGGGCCAGCGGGGCGAGGTCGCCGCTGGCTCCCACGCTGCCCTGCTCGGGCACGACGGGGTGGATGCCGCGCTCGAGGAAGGCCAGGAGGCGGTCGACGATCTCGGGCCGGCAGCCGCTGAAGCCGAGGGCGAGGGTGTTGGCGCGCAGCAGGAGCATGGCCCGCACGGCGGCCGAGTCGAAGCGCGGGCCCACGCCGACCGCATGGCTGACGAGGAGGTTCTCCTGGAGCCGGTTCGCGTCCGCCGGCGAGATGCGCTTCGTGGCCAGGTCGCCGAAGCCGGTCGTCACCCCGTAGACCGTCTCGTCGCGCGCGACGATCCCCTCGATGACGGCGCGACTGTCGCGCATCCGGCGCCGCGCATCGGGGGCCAGCGTGGCCCGGGCCCCATGGCGCGCGACAGCCTCGACCGCCTCGAGCGTCAGGTCGCGGCCGGTCAGGACGATCGTGTCGGGCATCACGGGGAGGATACGCGGCCGAGCCGGGGCCCGGGGAGGGTCGGTATGCCCCGGCGCACGGTCAGCTATGCCCGGCGGTCATGCGGGACCGGAGAACCGAGCGTGGCTGCCTGCCGATGAGGCTTCATCGCCGTGCAGATGAGCGTGGTTCCGGCCGTCCGCATGACCGCCTGTCATAGCCGGCGGCCGGGCGGGGACGGGCCGCGGGCGGCCGGGCTGGCGCGTATCCTGCCCGGATGAGCCACGTACCCGTGCGCGTCGTGCAGCTGATGGCGCTGGCCAGCGGCGACGAGAAGCACGACCCGAGCGCGCACTCGACGCTCGACATCCTCTGGGTCCTCTACGACCGCATCCTGCGCTACGACGCGCGGGACCCCCGTAGCGAGGACCGGGACCGCTTCCTCATGAGCAAGGGCCACGGCCCGCTGGCGCTGTTCGCCATCCTCGCCGACAAGGGCTTCTTCCCGGCCGAGGAGATGGCCCGTTTCGAGACCTGGGAGGGGATCCTCGGCGGCCACCCCGACCGACATCGGGTGCCCGGGGTCGAGGTGTCGACGGGCTCGCTGGGCCACGGCTTCCCGATGGCCGTGGGCGTTGCGCTCGCGCTGCGGGCGAAGGGTAGCGACCGACGCGTCTTCGTCCTGATCGGCGACGGCGAGGCGAACGAGGGCAGCGTCTGGGAGACGGCGCTGCTGGCAGGCAGCCTCGAGTTGCCGCGCCTCACGGCGATCCTCGTGGACAACGCCTCGAGCACCCGGCCGCTCGGTGACATCGCATCGAAGTTCGCCGCCTTCGGCTGGGCCGCCCGGACCGTCGACGGCCGGGACCACGAGGCTCTCCACGGCGCCCTCTCGGCGCCTGACTCGGTGCGCCCCACGATCGTCGTGGCGGAGATCCGCGAGTGACCGAGCAGACGATGCGGGCCCAGATGGGCGCGACGCTCCAGGACCTCATGGACACCGACCCGCGTCTGGCGATCGTCCTCGCCG
>JBGPMJ010000035.1:0-12386 GCA_041486935.1 Candidatus Limnocylindria bacterium
CGCCGTCCCGTTGCCGTACGGGTTGTCGTTGATGAGGTGGAGCGCCTCCTCGTACGTGGCGACCCGGGTGACCGTCAGCACCGGCCCGAAGATCTCGTCGCGGTAGGCGTCCATGCCCGGCTTCACGTCGTCGATGAGCGACACGCCGAGGAAGAACCCGTCCGAGCCCGCGTAGAGCGGGTGCTCGCGCCCGTCGGCCACGACCGTGGCGCCCTGGGCGGGACCGGAGTCCAGGTACGACGCCACCTTGTCGCGGTGCTGGCGCGTGACCAGCGGCCCCATCTCCGCGGACGGATCCGTGCCCGGGCCCACCTTCACCCGCGGCAGTCGAGCCTTGATCGCCGCGACAAGCGGATCGGCCACCTCGCCCACGGCGACGATCGTGGCGATGGCCATGCAGCGCTCGCCGGCCGAGCCGTAGCCCGCCGAGATCGCGGCGTCCGCGGCCATGTCGATGTCCGCATCGGGCAGCACGATCATGTGGTTCTTGGCGCCGCCCAGGGCCTGGACTCGCTTGCCGTTCTTCGTGCCGGTCTCGTAGATGTAGCGGGCGATGGGCGTCGAGCCGACGAAGCTCACGGCCGCGATGTCGGGGTGCTCGAGGATGCGGTCCACGGCCACCTTGTCGCCCTGGACGACGCTGAACACGCCGTCGGGGACGCCGGCCTCCTTGAGCAGTTCGGCCATCAGGATCGAGGCCGAGGGATCCTTCTCCGAGGGCTTGAGGATGAACGTGTTGCCGCAGGCGATGGCGTTGGCGAACATCCACATCGGCACCATGGCCGGGAAGTTGAAGGGCGTGATGCCGGCCACCACGCCCAGCGGCTGGCGGATCTGGTAGACGTCCACGCCGGTCGAGGCCTGCTCGCTGAAGCCGCCCTTGAGGTGCTGCGGGATGCCGGTGGCGAACTCCAGGTTCTCGACGCCGCGGGCGATCTCGCCGAGAGCGTCGGAGGGCACCTTGCCGTGCTCGGCAGTGAGCAGCGCGGCCAGGTCGCGGCGGTGCTGGTCCACGAGGTTTCGGACCCGGAACATGATGTCCGTCCGCTTCGAGACGGACGTCGCGCGCCAGCCCGGGAAGGCCGCCTTCGCCGCGGCGACCGCGGCATCGACCTCCTCGACCGAGGCGAAGTCCACCTCGCGCGCCACAGCGCCGGTGGCCGGGTCGTAGACCGGCCCGCGGCGACCGGAGGTGCCCGCCACGCGGCGGCCGCCGATCCAATGGTTGACCCGATCCCGCTCGATGGCCGTGGCGGCGTCCAGGCCCGACCGCGGCTCCGCGACCTGCGTCATCTCGATCCTCGCATCCGTCAGGGTGTCTTCTCGAGGCCCCAGTCTACCCCTCGGACGATTGCCGCACCGCCAGCCCGAGGACCATCACGACCCCGACGAGCGCCGCCAGCCCCAGCGCCTGCTCCACGCCCAGCGGCCCCAGGAGCCGCTCGTCGCGCCAGCTGAAGGCGACCGCGAAGCGTCCCACGAGCCACCAGGCCAGCGCGAACAGGAAGGGCAGCCCGAAGCGCAGGCGGCCGGGCTCCACCTCCGCGCCGCGCGCCTCGCGGCGTTCCGCCCACGCCCCGTCCTGGCGGAACCGCTCGGGCAGCCGGCGCGCCACGGTCGCGGCCGAAGCGACGGCCAGGGGCAGGATCCCCAGCAACGCCCAGGCCCCTTCGAACAGCTGCGCGGGATAGGCCGGCACGTCGGGGGCGACGCTCTTCCACGGCCCGGGCCCGAGGAAGGCCACCGCCCACTGGCCGTCCCAGGGCAGGCCCTGCCCGCCGCCACCGAGGCACTGGGCGCCCTTGCCGGCCGCGAGCGCGAGGAGCAGCAGGGGCGCCGCCACGTCCAGCCAGCGCCGCCACGAGGCGTCGAGCACCCTCGCGATGTAGGCGCCGCTGAGTGTCCCGCCGATGACCGCGCCGACGAGCGAGAGCGAGCCGCGAGCCGGGTCGAGCAGGGCGGCCGGCTCGAGGGCGTACACGTCGAGGTAGTCGAGGCCGTACAGGAGGCGGCCGCCGATGACCGCGCCGGGCAGGACGGCCACGGTGATGAAGAGGAGGTCGTCGAGTCGCAGCGGCTCCAGGCCTGCTTCGGCGCCGCTGCGGCGGGCGCGCCACGCGGCCAGCACGATCGTCGCGGCGACGAGGGCCGCCACGGCGATCGTCTCCCAGCGGATGACGAGCCGGACCGGCCAGTCACCGAACCAGTTCGGGTCGATGAGGATCTCGATGACGGCCACGGTCAGCCCGCGCCCTGCGAAGCCGGGCGCACGCCGCCGCCGCGCGGCATCGTCCGCAGCCGGGTCACCGCGACCCCGGCCGTGCCCAGCGCGACGGCTCCGCCGAAGAAGAAGGCGGCCCCGACCCCCGCCAGCCCGGCGATCGAGCCGGCGATGAGCCCGCCGATGGGCGTCGAGCCGGCGAAGACCGTCGTGAAGATGCTCATCACGCGGCCGCGTAGCTCGTCTGGGACAGTCGTCTGGATGAGTGTGTTCGTCGTGGCCGCCATGGCGATGACCGACCAGCCGAGGATGACCATGAGGGGCAGGGCGACGGCCGTGGCGTGGACGAACGAGAGTGCAACGAGGGCCGTGCCGAGCGTGCTGGCTCCGAGGACGACGAGGCGGAGCGACGGCCGCAGCCCGCCGGCGATGAGCAGCGCGCTGAGCAGCGAGCCGATGCCGCTGGCGGCCATGAGGAAGCCGAACGTGCGCGCGTCGCCGCCGAGGACGTCGCGCGCGTAGACGGGCATCAGCACGGAGAAGTTCATGCCGGCCACGGCCACGATGCCCAGCGTGAGGAGAGCGAGACGGACGACCGGCGTGCGCCGCGCGTAGCGCAGCCCCTCCCCGAGCTGGGCGAGCACGCCATGCACTGTGTGCGCCATGGCGATGCGCACTGCCGGCCGCAGCTCCCCCTCGCGCATGAGGGCGTAGGCCGCGAGCACGGCCACGTAGCTCAGCGCGTTGAGGAAGAAGCAGGCGGCGATGCCGGCGGCGCCGATCAGCAGGCCGGCCACCGCCGGGCCCACGATGCGCGCCCCGTTGAAGACGGCGCTGTTGAGGGCGACCGCATTGGCCACGTCCTCGCGGCCGACCATCTCGACCACGAACGACTGGCGCACCGGCATGTCCACCGCGTTGACCAGCCCCAGCCCGATGGCCAGCAGGTAGACGTGCCAGACCTCGACCGCGCGGGTGATGACCAGGACCCCGAGGACCAGCGCGAGGATGAGCGATGCCGCCTGGGTGACCACGAGCGTGCGGCGCTTCGGGAGCGCATCGGCGATGACCCCGCCGAACAGCCCGAAGAGCAGCACCGGCGTGAACTGGCAGGCGGCCGTGATGCCCAGCGCGAGCGGGTCGCCGGTGAGCGTCAGGACCAGCCAGCTCTGGGCCACCGACTGCATCCACGTGCCAACGAGGGAGACGAGCTGGCCGCTCCAGAAGAGCCGGAAGTTGCGGTGTCCGAAGGCGGCGACCGCGCGCGGGCGGCTCACCCCGCGCCGACCTCCCCCGACGTGCCGGCGAGATGTCGGGCGGCCGCCTCGATCAGCTCGACCGACCGCGACAGCCCCAGGCGTCCCGTGTCGAGGGCGAGGTCGTAGTGGCGCGCATCCATCCAGTCCACGTCGAAGTGGCGCTTGAGGTAGCGCGCCCGGGCCTCGTCGATGGAGCGGCACAGGTCGCGCAGCGAGGCCTCGTCGGGGCGCGTGTCGGGCGGCAGCTCCTCGACCCGGCTGGCGATGTAGCGCAGCCGTGCCTCGAACGAGGCGTGGAGCTGGACGCGCAGCACGCCGGGACGGCCGGCCAGGATGAAGCCGCCGCCACGCCCGAGGATCACGGCGTTACCGCCTGCGGCCGCCTCCTCGATGACCGCCCGCGTCAGCGCCGCGAGCCGATCGCCCATGGCTGCCGTGGGGAGGCCCTCCAGCGGCAGGGACGGCACCGCCACCTCGGGCGCGCTGGTGGCCAGGGCGGAGGCGAGGCGCTGCCAGAGGCCCGGCAGCTGCTCGTCGTAGCCCTCGGCCTCCGCCTCGGGGATGCCGCTGCGCTCGGCGACGATGGCCAGGATCTCGCGGTCGAGGTACGGGGCGCCGAAGCGATCGGCGAGCGCCCGCCCGATGGCGGCCCCGCCGGCGCCGAACTGGCACGAGAGCGTGATGACCGGCATCGAAGTCGTCGGCTCCCGCGCTCGGCCGTCAGGCCGCCGCGAGCTTGTCGACCAGCTCGCGCACGGCGGCCGCGGAGCGGTCGAACTCGGCCTGCTCGGCCGCGGTCAGCTCGATCTGGATGATCCCCTCGATGCCCTTCCGGCCGAGCTTCACGGGCACGCCAACGAAGAGGCCGTGCGTTCCGTACTCGCCCTGCAGGAGCGCGGCGCAGGGGAGCACGGCCTTCGTGTCGCCCAGGATGGCGCCGGCCATCTGGGCCACCGCCGCGGCCGGCGCGTAGTAGGCCGAGCCGGACTTCAGGAGAGCCACGACCTCCGCGCCGCCGTTACGCGTGCGGTCGACGAGCGCCTCGATGCGCTCGGGCGAGAGGAGGTGCGTGAGCGGGATGCCGGCCACGGTCGAGTAGCGCGGCAGCGGCACCATGGTGTCGCCGTGGCCGCCGAGCACGAAGGCGTGCGTGCTCGTCACGGAGACGCCCAGCTCCCAGGCGATGAAGGTGCGGAAGCGGGCCGAGTCGAGGACGCCGGCCATGCCGATGACGCGCTCGCGCGGGAAGCCGGAGACCTTGATGGCGACATGGCACATCGCGTCGAGCGGGTTGGTGACGATGATGAGGATCGAGTCGGGCGACACGGCGGCGGCCTGCGCCACGACGCTGCCCACGATCCCGGCGTTCTTCGCCAGCAGGTCGTCGCGGCTCATGCCCGGCTGGCGGGCCAGGCCGGAGGTGACCACGACGATGTCGGAGCCGGCCGTGTCGGCGTAGTCGTTCGTGCCGCTGATCGTGCAGTCGTGGCCGACCACCGGCGCCGACTCGGAGAGGTCGAGCGCCTTGCCCTGCGGCAGCCCCTCGACGATGTCGACCAGGACGACGTCGGCGAGCCCCCCCTCTGCGATGCGTTGCGCGGTCGTCGCGCCGACGTTGCCGGCGCCGATGACGGTGACCTTGGGGCGGGACATGGCCGAGTGGCCTCCTTCTGGCGGCGGTCGGACGCGACGGGCGGGGCCCATTCTATTCCGGAGCCTCCGCGGTCGATGCGACGTGTCGCTTGACACCCAAATCGACACGTCGTATGGTGTGTCGATGAGCCGGGTCAAGCGCACCTACAACCTGCCCGAGGAGACCGTGCGAGCCGTGCGCGAGCTGAGCGAGCAGTACGGGCTCGCACCGACCCAGGACGCCGTGGTCGAGCTGGCGGTGAACGAACTGCGGCGTCAACTCCGCTACGCCGAGGAAGAGGAGCTTTGGGGCCGCGCTGCGAGCGACCCTGAGTTCATCGCTGAAGCAGAAGACCTCGCTCGGGCATTCGCGGCCGCCGACGCGGAGATCTGGCCCGAGTGAGCGGGCCTGTCAGACCAGCTGGAGCGACCCGGGTCGGCCTCCGCTGGGCGATCGTGCTCGTCGACCTCGAGCCGGTCCAGGGCCACGAACAGAGCGGCACTCGCCGCGTCCTCGTCGTTTCCTACGAGCCGTTCCACCGTTCAGCCCTCATGACGGTCTGCCCGATCAGCGCAGCCAGGCAGACGTCCCGCTATCCGGGCGATGTGCCGATCACGGTCGGAGACGCCGGCCAGACGAAGGCTGGCGTGATCATCTGCGGGCAGCCTCGGACCGTCTCGACCGCCAGGGTGCGCGGTCGGATCCTGGGCATCGTCCGCGACCCGGCGACGAGGACTGCGGTCAGGAAGGCCCTCACGCACCATCTGGGACTCGACATCCCAGCCCGACTCGATGGCGCGCTGGCCGAGTAGCATGGCGCGGTGACCGACCACGATCCAACCTGGCGCATCGAGACGCTGGCGGTCCATGCGGGCCAGGAGCCCGACGAGCTGACTGGCGCGGTGGCGCCTCCGATCTACCAGACCAGCACCTATCGACAGGACGCCGTGGGCGTGCCGCGGGACGGCTGGGAGTACGCGCGGACGCAGAATCCGACGCGCTCGCGGCTGGAGCGGGCGGTCGCGGCGCTCGAGGGAGGGTCGCACGGGCTGGCCTTCGCCTCCGGGTCCGCCACCACGGCCGCGATCGCCGAGCTGGCCGCCTCCGGTGACGAGGTGATCGTCAGCAACGACGTCTATGGCGGCACCTTCCGCCTCTTCGAGCACGTGCTGCGCGCGAAGGGCGTGGACGCCCGCTACGTGGACCTGACCGGGGACCCGGCGGGTGCGCTGGGGGCCGCGCTGACCAAGAGGACGCGGCTGGTCTGGGTGGAGACGCCGTCGAACCCGTGGCTCAAGCTCATCGACCTGGCCGCCGTGGCCGGTGCGCTCCGTGACCATCGCGGATCCGGTGACGAGCGGCCCATCCTCGTCGTCGACAATACGTTTGCCTCGCCGCTGGGCCAGCGCCCGCTCGCGCTGGGCGCGGACATCGCCTATCACTCGGCGACGAAGTACCTGGCCGGCCACTCCGACACCGTGAACGGGGTCCTGGCCACCTCGAGCGACGACCTCCACGAGCGGCTGGCGTTCCTGCAGAACGCCATCGGCGCGGTGCCCGGTCCCTTCGATTGCTTCCTCGTGCTGCGCGGCCTGCGCACGCTGGCCCTGCGGGTCGAGCGGCACGCCGCGAACGCGCTGGCCGTGGCCCGCGCGCTGGCCGCACGCCCGGACGTCGCCGTGGTGCGCTACCCGGGCCTGGCCGAGGGTCCCCACGCCCATCCCCAGGCCGCGCTCGCGGCGCGCCAGATGGCGCTGACGGGCGGCATGGTCTCGTTCCTCCCGGCGGCGCGTGACGGCCGCTCCCCGGAGGAGCGGGCGCGCCGCTTCTGCGAGGCGGCGCGCCTCTTCACCCTGGCCGAGTCGCTCGGCGGCGTGGAGTCGCTGTGCGAGGTACCGGCGGCGATGACGCACGGTTCGGTGGCCGGCTCGGCACTGGAGGTGCCCGCCTCGCTGGTGCGACTCTCGGTCGGCATCGAGCACGCCGACGATCTCGTGGCCGACGTGACGCAGGCGCTGGACCAAGCGTAGGACCGGAGGTCCCGAGCGATGCGCTTCTCCAGGATGATCCAGGCCGTCGAGGCCCACGCCGCCGGCGAGCCCGGTCGCGTCATCGTGGGCGGCGTCCTGGACGTGCCCGGCCAGACGATGTTCGACAAGATGCAGTGGCTGGCCGCCAACGGTGACGACCTGCGCCTGCGCATGCTGCACGAGCCGCGCGGCTACCCGGCCGCCAACGTGAACCTCGTCCTGCCCTCCAACCACCCCCAGGCGGACGCCGGCTACGTGATCATGGAGCAGGTCGAGTACCCGGGCATGTCCGGCACGAACACGATCTGCACGGTCACGGTGCTCCTGGAGACCGGCATGCTGCCCATGCATGAGCCGCTGACCGAGCTGGCGCTGGAGACTCCGGCGGGCCTGATCCGCGTCCGTGCCGAGTGCCGCGACGGCAAGGTCCGATCCGTCACCTTCCGCAACGTGCCCGCCTTCGCGACCCACCTCGATGCGGCGGTCGAGGTGCCGCAGCTGGGCACCGTCACGGTGGACGTCGCCTACGGCGGCATGTTCTACGTCATCGCCGACGCGGAGCCGTTCGGGCTGAGCCTGACCCCCGACGAGGGCCGCGACATCGTGCGCATCAGCGAGATGATCAAGGCGGCCGCCAACGAGCAGCTTCCGGTCGTCCACCCTGACCAGCCCGGCTTCGCCGGCATCACCATCGCCCAGCTCTCCGGCCCGCCCCACGCGGCGATCTCCAGCCGGCGCAACGTCGTGACGGTGTCCACCGGCAAGCTCGATTGGGACAGGCCCTCCACCTGGACCGGGGCCATCGACCGCTCACCGTGCGGCACGGGGACGTGCGCCAAGATGGCCACGCTCCATGCGCGCGGGCGACTCGGCCTGGACGAGCCCTTCGTCCACGAGGGCATCCTCGGCACGACCTTCACCGGGCGCCTGGTCGAGGAGACGACGGTCGGCGCGTACCGCGCCGTCGTGCCAGAGCTGACCGGCGCGGCCTGGATCACCGGCTTCTCCTCCTGGGTGGTCGACCCCGAGGATCCCTTCCCCGACGGCTTCACCGTCGGAGACATCTGGTAGGCGACCGACGGGGCCGCGCGCCGTATGCTGGGGTCATGGAGCGCTGGAAGACGATCATCGAGCCCTTCCGCATCCACTCCGTCGAGCCGATCCGGCTGACCAGCGTGGAGGAGCGCGAGCGGGCGCTCGAGGCGGCCGGCTGGAACCTCTTCAACCTCCACTCCGCCGACGTGATCGTCGATCTGCTCACCGACTCGGGCACGGGCTCCATGAGCTCCGAGCAATGGGCCGGCATCCAGCGCGGTGATGAGAGCTACGCCGGCTCGCCGTCATGGTTCCGTTTCCTGGCCGCGGTGCAGCACCTCTTCCCCTTCCGCCACGTCATCCCGACCCACCAGGGCCGGGCGGCTGAGAAGATCCTCTTCAGCGTCATCGCCGGACCCGGCAAGGCGATCCCCAGCAACACGCACTTCGACACGACCCGCGCCAATATCGAGTTCACGGGCGCCGAGGCCGTGGACCTCGTCATCGCCGAGGGCCGCGAGCCGGCCACGATCCACCCCTTCAAGGGCAACATGGACCTCGCGGCGCTCGATGCATTCATCCGCGAGCGCGGCCCGGCCAGCGTGCCGGCCGTCTTCGTGACCATCACGAACAACTCGGGCGGCGGCCAGCCGGTGAGCCTGGAGAACCTGCGCGGGGTGCGGGCCATCTGCGACCGCCACGGCCTGCCGCTCTTCCTCGACGCGTGCCGCTTCGCCGAGAACGCCTGGTTCATCCACGAGCGCGAGGCCGGCTACTCGCGCATCCCCATCCCCGACATCGTGCGCGAGATGGCCTCGCTGGCCGACGGCATGACCATGAGCGCCAAGAAGGACGGCCTGGCCAACATCGGCGGCTGGCTGGCCGTCGACGACGACGGGCTGGCCGAGCGCTGCCGCAACCTGCTCATCCTGACGGAGGGCTTCCCGACCTACGGCGGCCTCGCCGGGCGGGATCTGGAGGCAATCGCCCAGGGCTTGAGCGAGGTCGTCCAGGAGGACTACCTGCAGTACCGCATCCGCTCCACGGCCTACCTCGGCGAGGCGCTCGACCGGGCCAGCGTGCCGGTGGTGAAGCCGATCGGCGGACATGCCGTCTACATCGACGCGCGCGCGCTCCTGCCGCACATCCCGCCGCTCTCGTACCCCGGCCAGGCGCTGGCCGTGGCCCTCTACCGCGAGGGCGGCATCCGCGGCTGCGAGATCGGCACGGTCATGTTCGGACGCCACCCCGACGGCAGCGAGACGCCGGCGGCGATGGACCTCGTGCGCCTGGCCATCCCGCGCCGGACCTACACGCAGTCGCACATCGACTACGTCATCGAGGTCGTGCGCTGGGTGGCCGAGCGGGCCGGCGACCTGCGCGGCCTGCGCATGACCGAGGAGCCGCCGCAGCTGCGCCACTTCACGGCTCGCTTCCAGCCGCTCTGAGGCGAGCCTCCTCCCGCTCCAGTCAAGGGTCCGGGGTCGATGATCGCCCGCTAAGCTTCCGGCGTGCCCGCGATCGAACTCGTCGTCCGCATCCTCGCCTTCGCGATCGGGGCCGCGCTCGTCGTCCGGACGATGCTCAGCGCCATCCGAGCCTTCGTGCTGCCGCGGGCCTCCAACGACACGCTCGCCCGCCCGGTCTTCCGCGTCAGCCGCAGGCTGTTCGATCTCGCCGCCGCGCCCGGTCGGCCCTACCTCTTCCGCGACCGGATCCTCGCCTACTACGCGCCGGTGACGCTGATCGTCGTGCTCATCTACTGGATCGTCCTCGTTGCGCTCGGGTATAGCGCGATGTTCTGGGCCATCGGCGTGGGCACGATGGCCGAGGCCGTCAACCTCTCGGGCTCATCGGTCCTGACGCTGGGCTTCGCCAGCTCGGTGGTGCCCGGAGCCTCTCTCCTGGCCTTCAGCGAGGCGACCCTGGGGCTGATCCTCATCGCCCTCCTCATCGCTTACCTGCCCACGATCTACGGGGCGTTCTCGCGGCGCGAGCTGCTGGTCGACCTGCTGGAGGTCCGCGCGGACACGCCTCCCTCGGCCGTCGTACTCCTGACGCGCTTCGAACGCCTGCGTGGCCTGGCCGCGCTGCACGAGATGTGGGAGCGCTGGGAGCAGTGGTTCTCCGAGCTGGGGGAGACGCACACGGCGCTGCCCGTGCTCGTCTTCTATCGCTCGCCGAAACCCGAGCACTCGTGGGTGAACGCGGCCGGGGCCATCATGGACACCGCCGCGCTGGCGCGCTCGGCGCTCGACCTGCCCGTCGACGTCCAGGCCGACCTGACCATCCGTGCGGGATACCTGGCGCTGCGCCGCATCGCCGAGTTCTTCAACGTCCGCTACGACCTGAACCCGCGACAGACCGACCCCACGAGCATCACCCGCGAGCGGTTCGACGAGGTCATCGCAGTCCTCGAGTCGGCGGGCGTGCCGCTCAAGCCGGACCGCGACCAGGCCTGGCGTGACTTCAACGGCTGGCGCGTCAACTACGACACGGTGCTGGTGGCGCTGGCGCGGATGACCATGGCCCCACCATCGTGGTGGGATCGGCCCATGGTCTCGGCCTACGCGACCGACGAGCCGGAGCTGCGCGACATCGGGGTGTCGATCCCGACGGACGTCTAGTCCGCCGAGCCTCTCAGCGCGGCTTCGAACAACGTGAGCACCCGAAGCCGGTACTCGTCGGGAGCGACGACGAACGGCTCGTCCACGCTGCCGGGGTGGCCGGCGTCCTGGATCAGCCACCACTCGGCGTCCACGCCGGCTGCCGCGTACAGACGTTGGGCATCGGGGGGCGGGATGACCTCGTCGTGCGAGCCGGTGACGATCAGCAGCGGCCGCGGGGCCAGGCGCCCGATGGCGTCGATGGGCTTGATCGTGCTGCTGTCGCGCCCGATCCGCGCCTCGGCGATGGCGACGGCGACCGGTGCGAACGGGAACGCGGGCAGGCTCGGGTGGCTGAAGTGGGGGAACGAACGATCGACGATGTCGTCGATGGAGGTGAAGGGCGCCTCGAGGACGAAGGCCTGCAGGCGCGGGTCGGTCGCGCCCTCGAGGATGGCCGTGGCGGAGCCGAGCGAGTGGCCCATGGCGAAGATCGGCCGACCTCCTGAGCGCGCCTCGACGAGGTCGACGGCGGCGCGCAGGTCGTCCTGCTCCAGCCAGCCGAGCGTGGACAGCTCGCCCGCGCTTTCGCCGCAGGCGCGGAGGTCGAAGAGGAGCAAGTCGAAGCCCGCCTCGTGGAGGTAGGGCGCGTGGTCGAGCAGCTCGGTCCGATCGCTGCCGAAGCCGTGCAGGAGGATCACGGAGGCGCGCGGCCGCTCGGCCGGGACCCACCAACCGCGCAGCTCCGTCCCGTCCTGGGAGGTGAAGGACACCTGCTCGAAGGCGAGGCCGAAGTCGGCCGGCGAGCGCGTGATGGCGTGCCTGGCCGGGCGCAGGATGGAGTCGGCGGCGATCCAGGCGAGCGCGAAGACCCCACCCACTGCGACGACGACGAACGCCAGCAGCCGGGCCACGATGCGCCTCATGTCCAACGGACGCGCAGGCCGCGGCGGCGTTACCGCCTGGGACGGGAGGAAGCGGCGCCAGCGCGGCGCGTACCCCGTTGCGACGACGCCGATCGGCGTCCGCTACCCGGCCTTGGGTCCGGCGTCCACGATCTCCGGCGCGAGGCCGTCGGCGAACTGGACGATGTTCGCTTGGAACATCGCGGCCAGCTTGCGCGCCTGGGCGTCATAGGCGTCCTGATCGGGCCACGTTGCGCGCGGCTGGAGCTCCTCGGCCGGGACTTCGGGGCAGCTGGCCGGGACCGCCAGTCCGAAGATAGGATCGGTCACGAACTCGATGCCCTCGAGCTTGCCTTCGATCGCGGCATGGACCATCGCCCGCGTGTGGTTGATATTGATGCGGTGGCCGACGCCGTAGGGGCCGCCCGTCCAGCCCGTGTTGATGAGCCAGACCGGCACGTCATGCTGCGTCATCCGATCGCCCAGCATGTGCGCGTAGACGCCGGGGTGGCGCGGCATGAAGGGGGCACCGAAGCACGTCGAGAAGGTGGCCGAGGGCTCCTTGATGCCGACTTCGGTGCCCGCCAGCTTGGCCGTGTAGCCGCTGATGAAGTGGTACATGGCCTGCTCGCGCGTGAGCCGCGAGATGGGCGGCAACACCCCGAACGCGTCGGCGGTGAGGAAGATCAGCGTACGC
>JBGPMJ010000036.1:0-12370 GCA_041486935.1 Candidatus Limnocylindria bacterium
ACCGAGCCCGTCTACGACTTCCTGGCGCAGGAGGTGCTGCGCGAGGCCTCGCCGGAGATGAGGCGATTCCTCGTCGGGACATCGTTGCTCGAGCGCATCGTGCCACCTCACACCGTCGCCCTCTTCGCGGCCGACGAGCCGCCGCCCTCGGAGGAGGCGCTGCGCGAGCGGATCCGGGAGGCGTATGACGTCGGCCTCCTGGGCCGGCGCGGCGAGTCGAGCCGCGGTTTTCGCTACCACCCGCTGCTGCGCGAGTTCCTGCTGCGCCAGCTGACGCAGGAGGCCTCGCCCGACGCGATCCGCGAGATGCACCTGCGGGTCGCCGTCGCCGCCGAACGCGACGCCTGGCTCACCTCGTGCCGGCACTACCTCGTCGCCGGCGCGCTCGCCGATGCCGCTCGCGTCCTCGTGCGCTCTGTGCTCGTCGCCCTCGGCACCGGCTCCTGGGGCGCCGCCGCCGAGATCGTCGCCCAGCTCGAGGGCCACACGACCGAGCCCGACATCGAGGTCATCCTGGCCCTCCAGGAGATCGAGGAAGGCCGCCTCCCCGAAGCCCTCGACCGCCTCGAAGCCATCGACCTCGACACCGTCGGCCCCACCACCCGCGCCCTCGTCCGCCATGGGCTCCTTCGCGCGCATTGGTGGAATGGGGACTTGGAAGCGTGCATCTCAATGGTGCGGGAGATACATGCCGATTCAGAAACACCCCAGCTCTTCTGGAGCCTAGCTGAAGGCCATCGCCTGATCTTCTCGCCAGAAGGGGATCAGGATTTGCCGCGCATCGCTCATCAGCTCAGGGATCTCGCCAAACAGCACCTAGCGGCGGAATTCACCTTTCTCGCCGGCATCAGCCTCCACAATGCCATGGTCGTCGAGTTCTACAGAGGACGGTACGCCCCAGCGTTCGAGCTGGGACGGCACGCGCTGGAGAACTTCAGGGCCGCTGGCCACACGCCGCTGGAGATGCCGTCAACGTGCGCCTTCCTGGCCCTCTGTGCCGCCGAGCTTCGGCATCTCGCCGAAGCCGACGAGTACGTCGCTATGGCTGAGGCGACAGGTACTCGAGACGTTGATGCGCTCAGTGAGATGGCCTACCTCTCGTCCATCACAGGCGCAGATGGCAAGTCGCTTTCATTCCTGACAGCAGCATCTGATTCGCTGGCCGGAGGACGGGTGGACCCAGCGGGACGAACCACGTGGGCCATGGCATCCGCCCGTCAGTCGATCATCGAGGGTGATGCCATGGCCGCACTCTTGGCACTCGACCCCGCAGAGATGTTGGTTCCAATCGGCATCGCCGCCAAGATCAGCCGCACGTCTCTGCAAGCTCTGGCCCTGTTTGTCATCGGCGATCACGAGCGAGCAGCCTCGGTTGGAGGCGAGGCCCTCTCGATGGCTCGGACAAGCGGATGTGCCCACTGGGTGACTCGAATGCGAGTGGTGGTTGCGGCATCGACCGAGGACCGAGCCCTATTCCTGCACAGCGTTGACGCTGCGGGTCGGCTGGGCGGGCTGGCACTTCTTGACGTAGCCGAGGTGATTGCGGCAAGTCTCCACTTGTTCGATGCGTTGCCGGAGTGCTTGCGCGCGTCGATAGAACGCTGGCCCGAACGCTGGAGACGAGTCATCCGGAGGGTCGTATCACGCGGCCTGAACCCGGCCTCCTTGGCAGCCGCCCGGCTGCTGGATCGAACCGGAACGCTTTCCGATGTCCCGCTCCTGCGTGCGTTTGAGAGGACGTACCTCAAGGGTCCACGAGCCCTGGGGCTTGGGAGGGCCCTCGCTCGAAACAGGAGTCCTGCCCTCGTGATTCACGATTTCGGTCGCGGTCGCTTCGAGGTGGGCGACCGGACGGTGCATGTGTCTTCGATCCGCCGACGAGCGGCTGGACTCCTCTGTTACCTAATCTCGCGTCCGAACCAGACGGCCACGCGAGAGCAGGTGCTCGAGGACATGTGGCCCGAGTTGTCACCGGCCGCAGCGAGCAACAGCCTCAATCAGACCGTCTACTTCCTTCGACGTGACATCGACCCCTGGTATGACGAGGACACCTCCGTAGACTACGTCGCGAATCAGGGTGAGGTTCTGTGGCTCGATCCCGTCAAAGTGAGTATCGATTCGGCCTCATTCCTGAAGGAGTCGGCCACCGCTCTGACCGTCCTGTCGACCGATTCGTCACAGGCCGCGACCGTGGCGCTCTCTTATTCCGGCAAGTTCGCGCCCGAGTTCGAGTACGAGGACTGGGCGATTGACTGGCGCGACCATTTGCATTCGACATACCTACACCTGGTGCAGGCTACGCAGCGCCAACTCGCGAGCGAGCGAGATCTCGCGGGCGCCGTGGCGCTTGGCCGGGCGGCTCTCGCCGTCGATCCGCAAGCGACTGACATCGAGAGGGGACTCGTCTGGTGCTACGCGGCGATCGGATCGCGTGCGGCGGCAATAGAGCAGTACGCCCATTACGCCAGCGCCTATCGGGAGCAATACGCTGCCTCACCACCGAGCTTCGACGACGTAGCACTCCGGGGGCTCGCGGACGCTCTTGACGGCCCCTAGATCGGCACGTCCGCACTGCCAGCTTTCCCGGCGGGGTGATTTGCGGCAGTAGGTAGCATCGCCAGCTTCCAACTACGCATGCATGCGTATTGACCCTCCGTCGACGCGATACCTACAGTCCGGCCACCGACTGGTACTGAAGTACTAGGAGGCATTGTTAAGACGCTCGGACGCGCTGACACCTCACCTGAAATGGGCACTTAGGGCGGGGTTGAGCGACTAGTGCAACCGACCGACGAATCCGTCAGGTCGGTTCTCGTGCTGCAAGGCACGGGGCCGCAGGAGGAACGAGCGTGGAGCCGAACATGACCGGCAAGCCCTGGTAGTCACGGCCATGATGTCGCGAGTTTGGCGGGTCACATCCCTGCTCGGGATGCTACTCGCCGTGATTGCGGCCGGTGGCGCTGGCATCCGCCCCTTGTAGAGGCCCATTGAGTAGTACTTTCGGGCTACGTGCCTGATACGCCCAGAGGCCTAGACTCCGGGGACCGATGCGCATTAGCGTTCGCCAGCCGTGAACACCGCTCTCAAGGTCCTCGTAGCGCTTGTCGTTGCAGCCAGCGTCCTTACGCTGGCTGCAACCCTTTTCCTCTTCCCCCTACCGACTGATCCTCTCTTCATTCCCTTCTGGATCGCCGTGGCGCTCCTTACGTCGGCTGCGCCAGTGCAATTGCCGCGTGGAACCCGTGTCAGCGTGTCGGGCAGTCCCATCCTCGCGAGCGCCTTTCTGGCTGGGCCAGTGGCAGCGGCTATCGTTGCCGCAATCGGGACCACTGAATGGCGCGAGCTCAGAGGGCGGGTTCCGTGGTACGGGACCCTTTACAACCATGCGGTGATTGTCATACCGGCGGTCGCCGGCGCTCTCACGTACCGTGGAATCGCCGGGGCCGGGGCGTTCACCGCGACCCCCGCAACACTTACAGCGGCAGTCCTGGCCGGTGGCGTCTACCTTCTATTGAATAGCGCGCTCTCGTCGGCCGCCACCGCACTCCGTGACGGACTGTCCTTCCGCGCGGTGCTTCAGGGAGACTGGGCAATCGTTTCCCTCAGCATGCTTGCTCTGTCCCCGCTGGCGTGGCTCATGGCGCTGGTGTCGGTGACGGTCGGAGTGTGGGCGGCGCTGCTGTTCGGATTGCCGCTGGCGACCACGCGCGGGGCGTACCACCGGGTCGTCGAGATCCGCGACATGTTCACCCAGACGATCCGCAGCCTGGCCTCGGCTGTCGACGCGAAGGACACGTTCACGGCCGGCCACAGCCGCCGGGTCCAGGAGATCTCGATCGAGATCGGGCGCCAGATGCGCTGCTCGGAGTCCGAGGTCGAGGCCCTCGAGTGGGGCGGCCTGCTGCACGACATCGGCAAGATCGGCGTGCCCGACGCGGTCCTGCTCAAGCCGGATCGCCTGACCCGCGACGAGCGGATCATCATGAACATGCACCCGGTGAAGGGCGAGGAGATCATCAAGCCGGTCAAGCGCCTCGCGCCCGAGCTGCCGATCATCCGCCATCACCACGAGTGGTACAACGGCTCGGGCTATCCGGACCATCTTGTCGGCGAGGCCATCCCGAAGCTCGCGCGCATCCTGCACGTCGCCGACGCCTTCGAGGCCATGACCGCCGCCCGCCCCTACCGCATGACGCCGCTGACGGCCGAGCAGGCGATGGCCGAGCTGCGCAAATACGCGGGCGTCCAGTTCGACCCGGTCATGGTCGACGCCTTCGCCCGCACGAAGTACGTCGCCGAGGTCCCCGACGCCGGCCGGCCCCCGATGGCCAGGCCGATCCCGCTCCTGGCCCAGGCTGCCGCGATGCGTGCCGGTGGCCAGGGTGGCTCAGGCGAGGGGCACTAGCCTCACTCGCCCTGCGGGACACTGCCCCCGCCCTCGCGCGCGACCAGCCGTGCCTGGCCTGACCGCGCCCGCTCGCGGCGTCCCTTGATGGCTGCAATTCTGACGCCGGATTGCGAAAAGTGAAAGACAGTATTGACAAAGTGAAAGGTTGGCGATCTAATGTCCCTGTCACGACCCACCACAGACAAGGGACATCACGATGTACGACGCTCGCCTGTTCTTCCCCGGGGCCGCGGCCGAGGACGCCCGGCGCCTCTTGGACCGCAGCTCGACCCGGTCGGGCCGGAACCAGCTGACCCGCGGTGTCGACCATGGCGCCGTCCGTCCGCAGCCGCGCCGCACGCCCGAGGGACTCGCTGCCCAGGAGCGCTGACGTGCCCAACGAGGTCATCTCCACTTGTCCCGTCTGCTCGCACGAGCTGGCCGTCACGCGCCTCCATTGCGGGCACTGCGGCACGACTCTCGAGGGCGACTTCAGCGTCGGCCGCTACGGGCGCCTGAGCCGCGAGCAGCTGGCGCTCCTCGAGAGCTTCCTTCGCTCGCGCGGGAACCTGCGTGAGATGGAGCGCGAGCTGGGCATCTCCTACCCCACCGTCCGAAACCGCGTCGAGGCGCTCGTCCGGGCCCTCGGGCTGGCCGACGGCGACGCGGCGGCTTCGACGATCGAGGCCGAGGTCACCGAGATGGCCGATGTGGTCCCGGCCACCGAGCCGACGAAGGAGCAGGTCACGGCCAGGCGCACCGAGATCCTGGGGCAGGTGGCCCGCGGCGAGCTGTCGGCCGCCGAAGCCGCCGAGGCGATCCGGCGCCTGGGCAGAGGGGCCTGAGCCATGGCCGCACAGGAGACGCGCGGCGGGATCATCGAACACCGCATCGGTGCGACCGGCCTCTTCGCGATCGCCACCAGCAGCGGCGGCATCGACCTGCGCGGCGGGGACGGCGAGGCGGTCCGCATCAGCACCGTCGATCCCGACGATGCGCCGCTCCTCGACCGCTTCGAGGTCGAGGCCGGCGAGGGCGTCCTGCGTGTGCGGTCGCCGCGTGGCGTCTTCCTCGGGCTCGATGTCTTCGGCCGGCGCTTCGGCTGGGGTGGGGGCGTCGGTGAGCTGGACCTCGTCGTCGAGATGCCGCGATCCGCGCGCCTCGAGCTGGCCACCGTGAGCGGCGACGTCCACGTGGCCGCTCTTCGAGGCCAGCAGCGCTACAAGACCGTCTCCGGCGACCTCGAGCTGGAGGACGTGGCGGGCGCCATCGAGGTCGACGCCACCTCCGCCGATGTCTCGCTCCAGGCGGTTGCCCCGATCGCCCTGCGCCTGCGCACCGTCTCAGGCGACGTGTCTGCGAAGGCGCCGCTCATCCGCCGCCTGGACGCGACGACGATGAGCGGCGACATCCGCGTCGAGGGCGCCTTCGAGGCCGGCCAGGAGCACAGCGTGGAGACGGTCAGCGGCGACGCGCGCATCACGACCGCGTCCGGGCTGACCATCGAGGCGCGCACCGTCTCCGGTGGCATCTCCAGCGACACGCCACATCGCACCGGCGGCGCACCCGGCCGCCGCGCCATCATCCTCGGCGACGGGAAGGCGCGCCTGAGCTTCCGCTCTCTCTCGGGCGACCTCCAGATCCTCGGCCGCGGCGCGGCCACAGCGACGCCCGAGGGAGCCGCCTGGCGCGGCGCGATCGAACCCCCGGAGGCGCCGCGCCCTCAGGCGCCTCCGACCTCGCTCGACCCAGAGGAAGCCGCGCGCCTCGAGATCCTGCGCGCGCTCGAGGCCGGCGAGATCGACGTGGCCGAGGCGTCCGACCGCCTCGCCCGTCTCGACGATGAGGTGCTCCCGTGAGCGACGCGCTCGAGTCCATCCTCCGGCTGGTCGCCGCGGGGCGCCTCACGGCCGAGGAGGCGGCCCCGCTCATCGCCGCCCTCGACGAGCGCAAGCCACCCGCGCGGCCGGCCACCGAGCCCGCCCGCGACCGCGCCCGCCAGGTTCGCGTCGAGGTCACCGAGCGCGGACGCTCCGTGGTCAACCTGCGCGTGCCCCTCGCCCTGGGCCAGGCGGCCGTTTCCTACGTACCCGGGCTCAACGCCGACGACGCCGCGCGCGTCCGCGACGCGCTGGCCCGAGGCCTCACCGGGCCGATCCTCGAAGTGCGCGACGAGGACGGCGACGGGGTCCGGATCGTCCTCGAGTGAGCGCCCTGTCGATCCCCGCGCGGGTGCGCGGGCTGGCCCTGCTGCGCCCATTCGCCGACGGCGACTTCCGCATCTTCTGGGCCGGGGAGAACGTGTCGGTTCTGGGCGACCAGTTCCATTTTGTCGCCTTGGCCTGGCTGACCCTCCAGCTCACCGGCTCCGGCCTCGCACTCGGCACCGTGCTCATGGCGGCGGCCGTCCCGCGCGCCCTGCTGATGCTGTTCGGCGGCGCGATCAGCGACCGCTACCAGCCGAAGACCGTGATCTTCGTCTCCAACGCCCTCCGGGCGGTCGCCGTCGGCGTCATCGCCGCGCTCGTCCTGACCGGTCGAGCCGAGCTATGGCAGGTGGCCGTCATGGCCGTCGTCTTCGGCACCGTCGACGCCTTCTTCTACCCGGCCATCAGTTCGTTCCTGCCGCTGCTCATCGGCCCCGAGCGGCTGCCCGCCGCGAACGCGCTCTTCCAGGCCACCGGCCAGCTCCTCGGGCTGATGGGCCCCGCGCTCGCGGGAGTGGTCATCGCGATCATCGGTACCGGCCCGGCCTTCGCGCTCGACTCCGCGAGCTTCGTCTTCGCCGCGGTGGCCATCGTCCTGGTGCATGGGGGCCTGCGCGCCCTGGCGAAAGACCCGAATGCCGAAGCCTCGATGCCCGAGCCCTCGACTCCAGCCGCTCCCAGAGCCCAGGCCGGCATCCTGGCGACCATCCGCGAGGGCGCCGGGTATGCCTTCCGTGACCCGGCGCTGCGGACGCTGCTCGTCATGTCCGCGGCGCTCAACGTCGCGTTCACGGGGCCGATCTCGGTCGGGCTGCCGTGGCTTTCGGCTAACCGCTTCGATGCCGGCTCGGCCGGTTTCGGGATCATGCTCTCCGGCTGGGGCGCCGGCGCCCTCATCGGCGCCATCGTGGCGGGCTCGGTCGGACGCATCCGGCACCAGGGGGGCGTCATCATCGCGATCGCGGCCGTGCTCGGCCTCGGGCTGGCGGCCATCGGCCTGGCCCCGAACGTCGCGGCGGTCACGCTCATCGCGCTGGCCATGGGCGTCGGGGGTGGCTTCATCAACGTGACGGTCGTGAGCTGGGTCCAGCAGCGCACCGATCCGGCCCTTCTGGGGCGGGTCATGAGCATCATGATGCTCGGCTCGGTCGGGCTGGCACCGCTCTCGCTCGTCGTGACCGGCGCTCTCATCGACATCCACCCGACGCTTGTCTTCCTTGGTGCGGGCGGGATCATCCTCGCCTCGGTCGGGGTGGCCCTCGCCTCGCGGCCGGACCGCGCCCTGGGGTAGGAGCGCTGGGAGGGGCCCTTTCCCCTCATACGCACGCCCCTGGAACGCAAGAAGCCGTCGGCCGCTTCGTGACGTTCCGCCGGTCGCGCGCCATCCCGCCGGCCGTCGATACGCACCGACGGATGCGTGAGTCTTCACCATAGGACTGCATAGATCCATGTCCGTACTCTGCTTGACCGGACCGATAGTTCGTACTAGCATTCGATCCATGCGCAAGCACACGACGCTCGACCTTGACCAGGATCTGGTTCGCGAGGCCGCGGCCGCTCTCGGCACCCGCCGCACCACGGACACGGTCCACGCCGCCCTAGGGGAGGTCGTGGCGCGTCGTCGGCGCGCGATGCTCGCCCGTCTTGACTTCCCGGACCTGACCCCGGATTCCCTGGCAGCGATGCGCGCCCCACGGCGCTTCGGGACGCCCCCCGACGAGCCTGCTCCCAGCAACGATCGGGCTCGGTAGGTGGAACTGGCCGACACCAGCGTCTGGGCGCACAAGGCCCACCCGCTCGTTCGGGACTGGTTCGCCGCGGCGATCGAGACGGGCGAGATCGCCGGGTGCGACATGATTGCCCTCGAGCTGCTCCACTCGGCCCGCAACCCTGCGGAGTTCGCCCTGATCGAGGATGGCCTGCGGGGGTTGCCCTGGGTCGAGCCCGACGCCGCAGACTGGCTGCGAGCCCGCGAGGTCTACCGGGCGCTGGGCGGTCGTCCCGGCATGATGCAGCGCAGCGTGAAGCACCCGGATCTGCTCATCGCGGCCGCCGCCGAGCGCGCCGGCTTGACCCTTGTCCACTACGACGCCGACTACGACGCGATCGCGGAGATCACGGGGCAGCCGGTACGCTGGGCTGCGCCCCGAGGATCCCTCTGAACCACCGGGTAGAGTTCGGCGCACCATGAGCACGCCTGAGCTGCCGGACTCGATCGCCGGCAACATCGCGGAGTGGACGCGCAACAACGCCCAGCACACCGATGCCAACGCGGAGCGCGCTTGGGCGCCTCGGGACCTCGCCTGGGGTGTCTTCGGGGTACGCGAGACGGCGCTCGGGTCGCCGCTCGGCGAAGTCTCGGGGCTGGACGTCGTCGAGCTGGGCTGCGGCACGGCCTACTTCTCGGCCCAGCTGGCGATGCGCGGCGCGCGGCCGGTCGGCGTCGACCCGACGCCCGCGCAGCTCGCCACCGCCCGCCGCATGCAGGCGCTGAACGGCCCGGTGTTCCCGCTCGTGGAGGCGCCCGCCGAACGCGTGCCGCTGCCCGACGCCTCATTCGATCTGGCCTTCTCCGAATACGGTGCCTCGCTGTGGGCCGACCCCGCCCTTTGGATCCCGGAAGCGGCCAGGCTCCTGCGGTCCCGCGGGCGCCTGGTGTTCCTGACCAACTCCGTGCTGGCCTACCTCTGCTCGCCGGACGTCGGGCTGGTGGTCGAGACGCTGCAGCGGCCACAGTTCGGCATGTATCGCGTCCAGTGGCCAGACACGCCAGGGACCGAGTACCACCTCGCGCACGGGGACTGGATCCGGGTCCTGCGCGCCAACGGCTTCGAGATCGAAGACCTCATCGAGATCCAGGCCCCGCCGGACGCCGTGACACACAGCTACTACGACTACGTCACCGCCGACTGGGCACGCCGCTGGCCGGCCGAGGAGATCTGGGTCGCCCGCAAGCGCGACTGATCGCTGTGGGCGAATCCGTAGAGCGCGGCTCTCGATCTCCTACTCCACCGCCATCTCGTACGGCCGGCCGAAGAACCAGATCTCCTTGAAGGGCAGCGTCAGGTGCCAGGTGGTCACGGCGCCCTTGGGGAGCGAAGCCATATCGCCGACGTTCAGCTCCAGGGTCGGCCCGCCCTCGATCTCGATGCGCGCGGCGCCCTCGAGGATCAGGACCGTCTCTCGTTCAGGGAGCGTCCAGCGCTCCGGGTGCGCGACGTCCCGGAAGCGCGACATGCCCGCGTAGGCTGTCTCGTCCTCGACCAGCACGTGCATCTCGCCGCCGACCTCCGGGTCGGGTTGCCACTCGTTGGTCGCGATGTTCGACACGAAGACCCCGGGATGAACCTCCATGACCGCCTCCCTGCGCTTGGTGTGGGCCTCACGGCTCTCGCGTGGGGATGCCGTAGCGGGCCATCTGCCGGTCGAAGGTGAGGAGGGGCAGCGCGCCGGCCGCTCGCGCGGCGATGGCGATGAGGGCATCAGGGATCGGGCGACCGGGCATGGCGCGCGCCCGCACGAATGCGTCCACGACATCGTCGTGTTCCATGCCCAGGATGCGGATGTTCTCGCGCCGGATCAGGTCCAGCAGCGCCTGGACGATCGCCTCACGGTCCACGCCGTACTCGGTGCGCAGGACGTGGGCCGTCTCGACGATCGACACGAGCGAGATGGCGATGCCTTCCGGCCCGTCGATGAGCGCCGTTGCTCGTCGCGCCTGCGCCTCCGGACGCCCGACGAGGTAGCGGACGACGACCGAGGTATCGGCGCAGATCACCTGCCGGCCCGGTCGGGATCGGGCGTGGCGTCCGCCGCCCGCCGCAGCGCCTCCCACGACTCGTCGGTCGGAACGCGGGTGATCTTGTCCTTCAGCGCACCGGCGAGCGACCGCCGATGCCGCGCCGGCACGATCTCGATGACGATCCTGCCATCCTCGACGCGCTGGACCGCCTCGTCGCCCGCGTAGACGCCCAGCTCCTCCCGGATCGCCTTCTCGATCGTGATCTGCCCGCGTTCCCCGACCCGACTCGACATTCCTACCGTACCCCACACACTCCTACTGATGGCAAGAGAGTATGCCTACCTTTGCCGACTCGTCAACCTCATCGCGCTTGCCGCGGCGCCGACAGCGAGGACGATCCGATGGGCGGCCGGCTGTACGATGGGCCACCGAACCCCCTCATCGAGGTCGCGCCCCGTATGGATGCTCCCGAGCCGCCGCGACGGGAGCCGGGTCCCCCGATGAAGGATTCGGTCGCCAGCGACATCCTCCTGGGGACCGACCGCGGCCTTCGATACGGGCGACGGGCGCTCAAGCTGTTGCCCAGCGACCCTCGCTGCAAGCTCTGCGCGGCGCCCTTCCGGCCGCCGTTCGGGCCCCTGATGCGGCTGATCGGGAAGGCGCCCTGGCCCAAGAACCCCAAGTACTGTTCTCAGTGCTACCGCTACCTCGTCACGCATCGCGGCGGGGCGGAGATCGAGTCGAGCTTCCTGTTCGCCGACGTCCGCGGCTCGACCACGCTCGCCGAGTCCATGCGACCGGTCGAGTTCCGGACGTTGATGGACCGTTTCTTCGATATCGCCGCGCACACGCTCGTGGCGCACGACGCCATCGTCGACAAGTTCGTGGGAGATGAGGTGATCGGCATCTTCGTCCCGGGCGTCGCCGGACAGCAGCACGCCGCCCGGGCGATCGATGCGGGCCGAGACCTGCTGCGCGCGATGGCTGAGCGCGAGGCGCAGATCCCGATCGGCGTGGGCGTGCACTCGGGCATCGCGTACGTCGGGACGGTCGGGGAGGGCACCCACGTCGAGCTCACGGCGATGGGCGACCCGGTCAACGTGACCGCTCGACTCGCCTCCGCGGCCGGCGCCGGTGAGCTGCTCGTGACCATCGCCGCAGCGGCGGCGGCGGGCCTCGACCACGGCACCCTCGAGCGGCGTCAGCTCGCCCTCAAGGGCAAGACCGAGACGACCGACGTGCTGGTTCTGGGTCCATCGACCCGGACGTGAGCGTTGCTGCGGTAGGCTGCTCTGACCGCGTGCCAGTCTCCCGCCGGAGGGATGCCAAGGCTCAGTCCCCTAACTGGACGACCGGCACCAGCTGACTGGCGAAGGTGCGATCAGCGGTGAGCAGCTGCCGCGCACCGGCCTGCCGGGCGGCAGCGCTGATCAGCGCATCAGCGATGTGGCGCGGCGACAGGTGCCGAACGGCGGTGATGGCGGCCGCCGCGAGGTCCGCGTCGAGATCGGTCAGGACCACGTTCTGGTGCCCGAGCAGCTCGATGACGGCATCTGCCACGGCCGGGTTCTCGCGCCGATAGGGGTCACCGCGGAGGACGTGGACCACTTCGACCAGCACCGGCGTCGAAACCCCGACCTGCTCGCGCCCGGCGAGCACATCCTCTACGCGACGCGCCATGGCTCGGTCGTCGGCCAGCAGGTAGCGCAGCAGGGCGCTGCTGTCGACGGCGATCACCGCCCGCGCTCCGCGTCCTCCCGCGCCAGCAACGCTGCCATGGCATCGCGTTCAGCCACGGCGTCCGCGGCCCGCCCGACGCCTGCCAGTCTGCCGAGCATCGAGCGGCGATGTCGCGCCGGCAGGAAGGTGATGACCAGCCGGCCGTTCTCGACCGTCTCCACCGCCCGATCCCCCGGGCGAACGCCCAACTCGCGCCGGGCATCCCGCTCGATCACCACCTGGTATCGCTCTCCCACGGTTGCCATGGCATGGAGTATGCCGACCTGCAGAATGTACGTCAATCGTCAGAACGAC
>JBGPMJ010000037.1:0-12309 GCA_041486935.1 Candidatus Limnocylindria bacterium
AGTCCGGTCTGACGATCCCGCGTCGGAAGGCGGCGGCAGGCCCGCGGCGGACGTGGATCGTGGACCCACTCGACGGAACGGTGAACTTCGCCTCGGGCATCCCGTTCTGGTGCGTGAGCATCGCCCTGGCCGAGGAGTCGACCGTCGTCATCGGCGTCATCCACGACCCGCTGCGCGGCGAGACGGTGGCCGCGGTCAGGGGGAGGGGAGCACGGCCGTGGCCCGACGGCGATCGCCTCGCCATACGTCGCCTGGGGCGCACGGCGGACGCGGTGCTGTGCGCCGATCCCGGAGCCATCGGCGACGACGGCGCGGAGGCGCGGATCGCCACGCTGCGACCGCGCGTCCGGGCCGTGCGGACCCTGGGCAGCACGGCCCTCAGCCTGACCGCACTCGCCCAGGGACGCCTGGACGGCGTGCTCCAGGTGCGCGGCCTCGGTGCGGTGGACGTGGCGGCGGCGGGCCTGATCGCGGCCGAGGCGGGCGCCCGGGTGACCGATGCCGAGGGCGGCCCCTGGATCGTCGTCGATGAGCCCGAGCGGGGCACCGGGATCGCCGCGGCCGGTCCGGCGCTTCATCGCCGCCTGATCGCCCCACGTCCGGCCTCTGTGCGTCCGGCCTCTGTGCGTCAGGCCCCCGGAGGTTCCTCGAAGTAGGCCGCGACGTGGTCACGCGCATCCTCGACGTGTTTCCGGACCCGTCGTCCGGCCAGCTCGGCGTCGCCGGACCCGATCGCATCGAGGAGCGCCTGGTGCTGGTCGGCGATGGCATCCAGCGACGCGTACGGCAGCTCGTCGAAGACGAGGAGCGTCTGGAGCGCCGGGACATGGCGCAGGAACACCTGGTGCAGACGGCGGTTGCCGCTCAGCGCGCACAGGCGCTCGTGGAAGTGAAGGTCCGCGCTCCGGATGGCCCGCAGGTCGCCCGTCCGCGTGGCAGCCCGGATCTCGTCGATGGTGGCCGCCAGGCGGGCCAACGCCGACGCGTCGCGTTGCGCGGCGAGCAACTGGGCGGCGAGGCCTTCGATCGCCGCCCGGACATCGTAGATCTCCCGCACGTCGGCGCGCGACAGCGTCACGACGAACGCGCCCCGCCGCGGTTCCTCTTCTATCAGGCCCTCGGCGACGAGCGACTTGAACGCCTCGCGAACCGTGCCCCGGCTGACCCCGAGCTTGCCGGCGAGCTTCGCCTCGACGAGGTGCGTTCCGCGCTTCAGGCCGCCGCTGAGGATCTGCTCGCGCAGGATCGACGATGCATCCTCGGCGAGCTTGCGGGGAGCGGCCAGCTGGGGCATATCGGGCAGGCCCGATCCGTCGGTCGAGCCGACCCGGTCACTCCCGCCGCGCTCGCGCGAGCCGAGCTCAGGCATTCGGTCGTCGCTGCCTCGTTCCCCTCCACGACCCGGGCTGGGGCTCGGAGGTCGGTCGACAGTCTACCATCGCCCGATGCGGCGATGACCCTCGCCACCCGGGGCACCGGCGCAGCGGCGGCCTTCGGTCAGCCGCGGCGCAGCAGCAGCCAGCCTCCGACCAGGGCGATCCCGATCACGATCGCGAAGCCGACGACTCCACCGGGCACGATCTCGGCCAGGTCGCGTAGCGCGGCGGAGAACGCGCCCGTGACGCCGGACATGAGCCCGGACAGTGCGTCGCCGATGCCACCGAGCCCGTCGCCGACGGCCCGGCCGAGTCCATCCATCGGTCGAGTGTAATGGCCCCGCCCGCCGTACTCTTTGCTGATGGACCCGATCGGCCTGGGCCTGCTGGGCATCGCCGGCCTCATCCTCGTCAAGGAGGCGGGCGTGCCGGTGCCGGTTCCCGGCGACCTCGTGGTGGTCGGTGCCGGGATCGCGGCCGCCAACGGCGATCTCGACCCCCTGCCGACGCTGGCCGCGATCCTTGTCGCCGGGCTGGTGGGTGGTACTGCCCAGTACCTGCTCGTGCGCGGCGCCGGCCGCCGGCCGGTGCTGGCGCTCCTGGCCCGGCTCGGCGTGCCTGCCGCGCGGCTCGAGGCCGTGTCGCTCCGCCTGCGACATCGCGGCGCGACCGGCGTCGCCGTCGCGCGCGCCACGCCCGGCGTGCGCATCGTGGCCATCGCTGCGGCGGGCCTGGCGACCATCCGCCTCGACCGCTTCCTGGTCGGCCTGGCGGCCGGCAACGGGGTCTTCGTGAGCGGGCATTTCCTGGCCGGCCTGCTCGTCGGGCCCGCGGCGTTGGCGGCGCTGTCGGGGCTCGCCGCACCGGTCATCGCGATCGTCGCCGCGCTCGCCACCCTCGGCGCGGCGGGCTGGTGGCTCGTGCGCCGCCGCCGACGGGGCGCCTCGAACGCGGTCGGTGACTGGACCGATGCCGCCTGTCCCGCCTGTCTCCTCCTCGGCGCGGCGGCCCGCGCCGACGCCTGAACGCACCCTCTGCTAGGCTAGGGGCGCTCCCTTCATCGCGGTCCTGAGAGGCCGCAGGGACCGGTCCCGAGAGGCCGGGAGAGGAGGACGCTTGAACGCGCGACGCAGACCACCGTGCCCCGGAGGCCCGGTGGTCGTTCTTTGCGCGGAGGCCGATCGCCGATGAGCGGGCTGCTCGTCGCCTCGCGCATCCCCGTTCCCGCGGACGCCGTCGTCGATCCGCGCATCGGATCCCACGGGCCGGCGCTCGTCGCGCTGGAGGATGGCGCGGTCTTCCCCGGCATCGCCTTCGGTGCTCCGGTTACCGCCGGCGGCGACCTCGTCGCGAACACGAGCCAGACGGGCTATCAGGAGGTCTGCACCGACCCGTCCTATGCCGGTCAGGTGGTGGTCATGACCTACCCGCTCATCGGCAACTACGGGCGGCTGGTGGAGGACGATCAGTCGGAGCGGCCGTGGCTGCGGGCCCTCGTCGTGGCGCACGCGACGGCCGCCGTGGTCGGTCGGGCGCGGCAGATCGTCCATCTGCTCCGCGCCGCCGGGGTGCCGGCCATCGCCGGCGTCGACACCCGCGCCCTGGCGCGCCATCTGCGCGAGACCGGCACGCAGCGCGCCATCGTCACTGCGCCCGGCGCGACGGACCCGGACGTGGCGATCGCCGCGGCACGGGCACTGCCGCGCTGGGAGGACCAGGACTTCGTGGGCCAGGTGTCGACGACCGACCCGTACGACGTCGGGATGGGGGAGGGGCCACTGGTCGCGGTGGTGGACTTCGGCCTGAAGGCGAACGTCGTACGCGGCCTGCGGCGACGCGGGGCGCGCGTGCGAGTGCTGCCGCACACGGCCACGCTCGAGGCGGTCCTCGCGCCCGAGGTGGCCGGGCTCGTGCTCTCGCCCGGGCCGGGCGATCCGGCGCGCCTCGCCGGCCCTGTCGTCCTGGCTCGTGCCGCCATCGCCGACGGGCGACCGCTGCTGGGCATCTGTCTCGGCCACCAGCTCGTCGGGCTGGCGGCCGGTGCCGAGACGCGGCGGCTCCGTTTCGGCCACCACGGCGCCAACCACCCCGTCCAGGACATCGAGACGGGCCGCGTGCAGGTGACGGCACAGAACCACGAGGTCCAGGTGGTAGCCGAGTCCCTCCCCGCGTCCGGCGGCTTCTTCGTCTCGCAGCGCAACCTCAACGACGGGTCCGTGGAGGGTCTGCGCCACCGCGAGCTGCCCATCGAGACGGTGCAGTACCACCCCGAGGGCTCACCGGGTCCGCTCGACGCGCTGGAGGTCTTCGACCGCTTCGTGGCCAGGGTGCGGGAGCGATCATGACCAGGCCGGCGTCCGTCCTCATCATCGGCTCCGGGCCCGTGGTCATCGGGCAGGCGGCCGAGTTCGACTACGCCGGCACGCAGGCCTGCCGGGCCCTGCGCGACGAGGGCATCCGGACGATCCTGCTGAACTCGAACCCGGCCACGATCATGACCGACCCGGGCGTCGCCGACGTGGTCTACCTGGAGCCGCTCACGGTCGAGTCGGTGGAGCGCATCCTCGAGCGCGAGCGACCGGACGGGATCCTCGCCGGCCTGGGTGGCCAGACGGCACTCAACCTCGCCGTCGCGCTGGCGCGGGCAGGCGTCCTGGAACGCACTGGCGTGCCGCTGCTGGGCACACCGCTGGCGGCGATCGAGATGGCCGAGGACCGCGATCGATTCCGCGACCTGCTGGAGCGCATCGGCCAGCCGCACCCGCCCTCGGAGATCGTCGAGGGGACCACGGGCGCCGCGCGGGACCGGGCCGCGGACCACGCCCTCGCGACGATCGGGCTGCCGGCCATCGTGCGCCCGGCGTTCACGCTGGGCGGCTCGGGCGGCGGCATCGTCGATACGGAGGCCGACTACCGCGAGCGCGTGCGCTCGGGCCTCCGCGCCAGCCCCATCGGCCAGGTCATCGTCGAGCGCTGCCTGGTGGGCTGGCAGGAGATCGAGTACGAGGTGATGCGCGACGCGGACGACACGTGCATCGCCGTCTGCTCGATGGAGAATGTGGACCCGCTGGGTATCCACACGGGCGACTCGATCGTGGTGGCCCCGGTGCAGACGCTGCCCGACGCGGTCCATCAGCGGCTGCGCAGCGCGGCCCTGGCGATCATCCGCGCCCTGGGCGTGGAGGGCGGCTGCAACGTCCAGTTCGCGCTCTCGCCCGACGCGCGCGACTACGCCGTCATCGAGGTCAATCCCCGGGTCAGTCGCTCCTCCGCGCTGGCTTCGAAGGCCACCGGCTACCCCATCGCCCGCGTGGCGGCCCAGATCGCCGTCGGGCGACGCCTGGCGGAGATCCCCAACGCGATCACGGGCACGACCGTGGCGGCCTTCGAGCCGGCGCTCGACTACGTGGTGGTCAAGCTGCCGCGCTTCCCGTTCGACAAGTTCCCCGGCGCCGACCGGTCGCTCGGCTCCCAGATGAAGGCGACCGGCGAGGTGATGGCCATCGATCGCACGTTCGGCGCCGCGCTGAACAAGGCCCTGCGCGGCCTCGAGCAGGCGGGCGCCGGGCTGCTGGCGGAGGACCAGGCCTGGGGGCCGACCCTCGACTACCTCGCGGGCCCCAGCTCGCGGCTGGGGGAGCGGACGAAGGGGGCACGCCCCGAGGAGCGGCTCGGCGAGGTGCTCGTGGGCGAGGACGGCCTGGTCTGCGCGGATCGCGCGAACGCGGTTCGGGCCGCCCGGCCGCTCGTCCTGCGCCGTTTCCTGGCGCCCTCCGACTCGCGGCTGTGGCGCCTCCTGGCCCTGCTGCGCCGCGGCATCCCCGCCCACGACCTGCAGGCGGCGACCGGCATCGCGCCGTGGTTCCTGGCCGAGATGGAGCGCCTGATCGATCTCGAGGAGGCGCTGCGCGAGGCGGGCACGGTCGTTCGTGCCGGATGGCCGATCCCCGACGAGCTGCTCGTGTCGGCCAAGCGGGCCGCCTTCGGCGACCGCGAGATCGCGACGCTCACGGGCCAGCCGATCGAGGCCGTCGCCGCCCATCGGGGTCGGATCTGGCTGGAGCCTGGCTTCTCCATGGTGGACACCTGCGCCGCCGAGTTCGCCGCCCGGACGCCCTACTTCTACGCCACCTACGCAGCCGCCGGCTCGCCGCCGGAGGCACCGCCGGTCGAGCGCCCGGCCGCCCTGGTGATCGGTTCGGGGCCGGTGCGCATCGGCCAGGGCATCGAGTTCGACTACTGTGCCGTCCAGGCCGCGGCCACGCTCCGGGGCATGGGCTGGCAGGCGGTCATGGTGAATTCGAACCCCGAGACCGTCTCGACGGACTTCGACGCCTCATCCCGCCTCTACTTCGAGCCGCTCGACGCCGAGAGCGTGCGGGCGGTCGTGCGGGCCGAGACGGCCCCCGGGGCGCCGACGCTGGGGGCGCTGGTGCAGTTCGGCGGCCAAACGCCGCTCAACCTTGCTGCGCCGCTGGCCGCGGCCGGCGTGCCGCTGCTGGGGATCGACGTGGACACCATCGACAAGGCCGAGGAGCGCGTCCGCTTCGCGGCCATCCTCGATCGCCTCGGCATCCCCCAGCCGCCGGGTGGGATGGCGACGTCGGTCGAGGAGGCGATGGCCGTCGCCGAGCGCATCGGCTACCCGGTCATCGTGCGCCCCAGCTTCGTCATCGGCGGGCTGGCCATCGACTTCGCCTACGGCCCGGAGGATCTCGCAGCACAGCTGGCCGCGGCGACGGTCGTCACGCCGGACCGGCCCGTGCGCCTCGACGCCTACCTCGAGGGCCTCGAGGTCGACGTGGATGCCATCAGCGACGGACGGACCGTGCTCGTGCCGGGGCTCATCGAGCACGTCGAACGCGCCGGCGTTCATTCGGGCGATTCGCTCGGCTTCTGCCCGCCCCAGAACCTCACGCCCGGCGACCAGGCGCTGATCGTGGCCACGATGACCCGCATCGCGCTGGAGCTCGGCGTGCGCGGCCTCGTCAACGCCCAGTTCATCGTGCGCGACGACGGCATCTACCTGATCGAGGTGAACCCGCGCGCCAGCCGCACGGTGCCCTTCCTCTCCAAGGTGACCGGCGTGCCGATGGTGGACCTGGCCACGCGCATCGCCCTGGGGGCCACGCTGGCGGATCTGGGCTGGGGTGGGGGTTTACTCCCGGACCCGCCGTTCGTGGCCGTCAAAGCGCCGGTCTTCTCGACCGCCAAGCTGCGCGGCGTGGACCCGTCGCTCGGCCCGGGCATGCAGTCCACGGGCGAGGTGATCGGCATCCACGCCGACGCGCGGGTGGCGATGGCGAAGGCGCTGCTGGCGGCTTCGCTGCGGCCGCCGTTGCCGGGTCCCGGCGGTGCGGTCGCGCTGCTCTCGATCGCCGATCGCGACAAGGGCCAGCTGCCGGATCTCGCGGAGGCGCTCGCCGCGGCCGGCTATCGTTTCGCGGCCACCCGCGGCACCAGCAGGCGGCTACGGGCGCTGGGCCACGCGGCGACCGAAGTGGCGCGGGTCGCCGAGGAGGACGGCCGGCGCCCCACGATCCTCGAGACCATCCGCTCGGGGCACGTGACGCTGGTCGTCAACACGCCCTCGCCACTGCCCGGTCCCGTGCGCGACGCGGCGTCGATCCGGCACGCGGCCGTGGCGGAGGGGATCCTCTGCCTCACGAGCATCGAGACGGCCGTGACCGCCGCTCGGTCGCTCGATCCGGCCGTGCGCGCCGGCATCGGCGACGTCCGGCCGCTGGGGGAGTGGGTGCCGGGCCTCGTGCGGGCTGAGACGGAGAAGCCGGTCCACCGTCGAACCGCCCCCGACCCGTCGCCGCCCGGCGGTCTTCAGTTCGCCGGCGGTTTCCACATCAAGTGAACAGGAAGGGCTTCTCGGTCGGTCGGGACCGGACACGGGCCGCCGGATCGGCGCGCTCGCCGCACGGACCACGCGTCGCCACGCTCGAGCAGCTGGGCCCACCGACCCTGACCGGGCCCACATCGCTCGTCGAGCGGCGGTGAAGGAGCTGCCCTGTTCACTTCAAGTGAAGATAGCCGGGCGCGCCGACCGTCAGCCCCGCTCGTCCCCCCCCGTGCCGCCCGGCCGCTGCCGGATCGGATGCGCTGTACCATCGGGCGGTCCGCCGCTCGGGAGCGCCCGGCCGCCGGCCCCATCCCGCGACACCCAGCCCTGGAGCCCGCATGCCCGGCAGCGACCCCGACATCCCCACCATCCGCTTCAGCGAACGGCGCCTCGCCAACGGCCTGCGCGTCATCGTTGCGCCGGATCACCTCGCGCCGGTCGTGGCCATCAACCTCTGGTACGACGTCGGCTCGAAGCACGAACGTCCGGGCAAGACCGGCTTCGCCCACCTGTTCGAGCACTTCATGTTCCAGGGCTCGGGCCACGTGGCGAAGACCGAGCACATGGCCATCGTCCAGGGCTCGGGCGGCGTGTGCAATGCGACCACCTACTTCGACCGCACGAACTACTTCGAGACCTTGCCCTCGAACCAGCTGGAGGTCGGCCTCTGGCTGGAGGCCGACCGGATGGCCACGCTGCTCGACGCGCTGAGTCAGGAGAACCTCGACAACCAGCGCGAAGTGGTCAAGAACGAGAAGCGCCAGACCTACGACAACCGCCCCTACGGCTCCTTCTATGAGCGCCTCATGGCCGCCGTCTTCCCGCCTGAGCATCCCTACCAGCACACGCCCATCGGCTCCATGGCCGACCTCGACGCGGCCAGCCCGGACGACGTGCGGCAGTTCTTCCGCGACTGGTACGCGCCGAACAACTGCGTCGTCTCCATCGTCGGCGACGTGGACGAGGAGGAGGCCTTCGCAGCGGCGGAGCGCTGGTTCGGGCCGATCCCGGCCAACCCCGCCATCGCGCCCTTCACCGCTCCGGCGTTGCCGGCGCGCATCGGGCGGGAGGTTCGCGAGACCGTTCCCGACGCAGTGCCGCTCGTGCGCATCCACTTCGCCTTCCGCACCCCGCCCTTCGGCGCGGCCGCGTTCGACGCGCTCGAGGTCGCGGCCCAGATCCTCGCCGGCGGCAAGGGCAGCCGGCTCCACCGCACCCTTGTGCGGGACCGGCGCATCGCCCAGGACGTGGCCCTCTTCACGCTGCCGCTCGTGTCGGGTAGCTCCATCTGCGCGGGCTGGGCGACCGTCCGGCCCGAGGCGGACCCAGCGGAGGTCGAGGCGGGCTTCCTCGCCGAGCTGGACCGTGTGGCCGCCGAACCGGTGAGCGACGACGAGCTGGCCCGCGCCCGCGCGCTGATCGAGGCCGGCGAGCTGGCCGGGCTTGGCCGCGTGGAAGAGGTCGCCGACCGGCTCAGCCAGTACGCGACGCTGTTCGACCGCCCGGAGCTGATCAACGAGCAGCTGCCGCGCTACCTCGCCGTGGACGCCGAGGCGATCCGGGCCGTGGTCGCGGACGTCTTCCGGCCCGACAACCGCGCCGTCATCACGTTCGTGCCGCAGGCCGCCGGCGCGGGGGCGGCGGCGTGAGCGGCCTCGACATCCTCGCCCGCCGCCCCGCGCCGGCGGCACCCCGGGAGTACCACTTCCCGCGTTTCGAGCGGGCACGCCTGGCGAACGGCCTGACGGTCATCACCGCCCACCTGCCGGGCCGGCCGCTCCTCGCGGCGCAACTCGTCCTCGAGGGCGGCGCGGGACACGAGCCGGCCGACCTGGCCGGCGTGACCGCGCTGCTCGCGCGGGCCCTGCCGGAGGGCACGGCCCAGCGGGACGCGATCGCGTTCGTCGAGGCCACCGAGCGCCTCGGCGCCGAGCTGCACGCAGAGGCGGGCTGGGAGACGGTCGCCGTCACGCTGGAGGTTCCGCGCCGTCACTTCGGACCGGCGCTGGCGCTGCTGGCCGAGCTGGCCCTCCAGCCGAGCTTCCCGGCACACGAGGTGGAACGGCTGCGTGATGAGCGGCTCAACGACCTGCTGCAATCCACGGCGGAGCCGCGCCGCCGCGTCGAGCGGGCCTTCGCCGATACGATCTATGCGCCGGGCGTGCCGTATGGGCGGCTGCTCGGAGGCGATGAGGCCAGCGTCCCGCGCCTCGACCGCGTCGCGATCGCGGCCCGCCATGCCGCGCTCCTCGACCCGTCCGCCGCGACGCTCATCGTGGCCGGCGACCTCGAGGGCCTGCCGGTGGTGAGCCTTGTCGCGGAGAACCTCGGGAGCTGGCCGGCGGGTGACGGTCCTGCCGTGGCACCGGGCACGCCCCTGCCCGACGACGCCGGGAGCCCCCGGCTCGTCCTCGTCGACCGCCCCGGCTCCCCGCAGTCGGAGCTGCGCATCGGCCACGTCGGGCTCAAGCGCCGCATCCCGGACTTCCATGCCGTGGCGGTCATGAGCGTCATCCTCGGCGGGCTCTTCAATTCGCGGCTGCAGCGGTTGCTGCGCGAGGAGCGCGGCTATACCTACGGCATCGGGGCGGGCTTCGACTTCCGACGCTCGGCGGGCCCGTTCGCCGTGCGTACCGCCGTCCAGACGGAGGTGACCGCTCCGGCCATCGCGGACATCCTCGGCGAGCTGCGGCGCATCCGCGAGGCGCCCATCGAGGCCCAGGAGCTGCGCGACGCACGCGACTTCCTGGTCGGCGTCTTCCCGCTCCGCTTCGAGGCGGCGGCGCAGGTCGTCGGGGCCATCACCGGCCTCGTGGTCCACGGCCTGCCCGACGACGAGCTCGACCGGTACCGGCAGGTGGTGGCGGCGCTCACCGAGGAGGAGGTCCACGCGGCCGCGCTGGCGCACGTCCACCCCGACGCGTTCTCGATCGTCATGGTGGGCGACGCGGAGCGCGTGGTGCCGGGGCTCGAGACCACGGGCCTCGGTCCGCTGGAGATCGTGCGCGAGGCCGTCCCGACGGCGGTGGCGGAGGCTTAGGACGCCGCCGGCCCGCCTGCCCGCCTTCGCGTCCCGCTCGTATCGGGTCTTCCTGACCGGCGCCTTCGTCACGAACGTCGGCGGCTGGATGCAGACGACCGCGCTCGGCTGGCTCGTCCTGCGCCTGACCGACTCGCCGGCGCTGCTTGGCCTGGCCTCGTTCGCCGGCAGCGCCCCGACGCTCCTCCTGTCGCTCTACGCGGGTGTCCTGGCGGACCGCGTCGACCGCCGGCGCCTGCTGCTCGCGGCCCAGCTCGTCATCGGCGGACTGGCGGCGCTCCTCGGACTCCTGGCCACGACCGGGAACATCGCGTTCTGGCAGATCGTGCTCATCGCCTTCGCCGCGGGATGTGCCCAGGCGGTGGGGATGCCCACCTTCCAGGCCCTCATGCCCACGCTCGTGGCACGGGAGGCGCTGGGCAACGCCATCGCCCTCAACAGC
Source organism: Candidatus Limnocylindria bacterium (assembly GCA_041486935.1). Lineage (GTDB taxonomy): Bacteria > Chloroflexota > Limnocylindria > Limnocylindrales > CSP1-4 > CSP1-4. Next base: position 10,710 of record JBGPMJ010000037.1, read on the forward strand.
GCCCAGTTCAACCTCAGCCGCATCATCGGCCCGGCCATCGCCGGGGTCATCGTCGGCCTGGTCGGGGAGAGCGCGAACTTCTGGCTCAATGCGCTGGGCACGACCGCGTTCGTCTTCGCCCTGCGCTCGATCCGCCTGCCGGCGCAGGACGCGCTCGTGCGCGCCGAGGCCGGCCTCTGGTCGAACCTGCTCGACGGGCTGCACTACGTCGTCTCCCAGCGCGTGCTGCTGGCGCTCCTGCTGCTCGCCGCGGCACCCGCGCTGTTCGTGCTGCCGTACCTCGCTCTGATGCCCGTCTTCGCGCGCGACGTGCTCGGCATCGGCGCTGCTGGGTTGGGCCTGTTGACGGCAGCCATCGGAGTCGGGGCGCTGGCGGGGGCGGTCACGGTCGCGCTGTTCCGGCCGCCCGGCGCAAGCGGCCGCACGATGCTCGTCGGGCTCGTGGCCATGGCCGGCACCCTGGCCGTCTTCACCGTCTCGCGTGACGTCGTCATCTCCTGCCTTGCGTTGGCCGGGCTGGGAGCGGCGCAGGTGGCCTACTACACGACGACCAACACGCTCGTGCAGCTCCTCTCGCCCGCCCGCTACCGCGGCCGGATCCTCAGCATCTACGTGCTTACGTCGCTCGGGCTGCTTCCGCTGGGCAGCCTTGCGGCGGGGGTCGTCGCGCAGTCCATCGGGGCGCCCCAGACGCTGCTCATCGGGGCCGGCTTGACCCTGGCTGGGATGGCCGGCGTGCTCGCCTGGTGCCCGCCGCTGCGGCACCTGCGTATCGACCCGACCGTGGCGCGGGCGGCCTGAAACCTTCAGGGGCGCGAACGGCTCGGATGGGTTGAGCGGGCCGTACGAATGGCCCACAACCTTCCGAGGAACGAACCGATGACTTTCGACCGGAACCGACTGGCCCGCGGCCTTGCCGTGGCGCTCGTCTCGCTCTTCCTCATCGTCGGCGCGGCCTTTGCGGCCGGCGGCATCCTGACCCCGCTGACGGCGCCCGTGGGCACGTCGATCGAGGCTACCGAGACGCCCGAGCCCAGCGAATCGCCCGAAGCCTCGGACGACCAGGGCCAGGACGAGGCGACCCAGACGCCCGAGCCCAGCGAATCGCCCGAAGCGACCGAGACGCCCGAGCCGAGGGAATCGCCCGACGCCTCCGACGATCAGGGCGACGACCAGGACCAGGACGAGGACACCGAAGACGCGAACGACGATGGCCCCGATCAGCAGGGCAGCCACGACTCCAGCACCGGGTCCGGCGACTCTGGCACCGACTCGCACGACGGTGGGTCGGACGACTGACCACTCACGGACCATCGGACTCCTGCGCGACGGCCGCCGGCCTGCCACCATCGAGGCGTGGATGACCGCCACCTCTTCGACGCCATCACGGCGGGAGACCGTGACGCCTTCAGGGCGCTCGTCGAGCGCGAACAGGCGCCGGTCTTCCGCGCGTGCTACAGGATCCTCGGACGCGTCGCGGAGGCGGAGGACGTCGCACAGGAGAGCTTCGTGATCGCCTATCGCGCCATCGGCACATGGCGGGGGGACGGCCCGCTCGGCGCCTGGCTCGGCCGCATCGCCACCCGACAGGCGCTCCGGC
>JBGPMJ010000038.1:0-12152 GCA_041486935.1 Candidatus Limnocylindria bacterium
CGGCCGTCAAGCTGAGCGGCGGCATCCCCGTGTGCGGCCCGCTGCGCGGCTGCGAGACGGTGAACACCAGCCCCTACAGCGAGGTCTTCGGCGTGCCCGTGGCGCTGTTCGGGGTGCTCTTCTCGGTCCTCCTCATCGCCGCGTCGATGGCGTGGTGGCGGGGCGGAGATCGGCGCGCCCTCTTCGCCGCCTACGGCCTCGGGCTGGCCGGCATCGTGGCCGTCGCATACCTGACGTATCTCGAACTGTTCGTCATCGGCGCCGTCTGCGTCTGGTGCGTGGCCTATGCCGTGACGGTGGTGGCGGGCTGGGTCGTCACCGCGTTGGCCCTGCGCGCCACCGGTTGACGGCTACTTCAGGGGATCGCCGTCGCCCGCCTGGACGAGGCCGAGCGCGCCGCGCCCGACGAAGTTGAAGGCGTGGGTGACGACCGGGTAGAGGCCGTCCTCCGGCGTCGCGAACTCGATCACCGCGCCCTGCGCGGGCGAAAGGTCGACGGCCTGCGAGCCGAAGTGGCCCGGGTTGGTGGGAGTGAGCTGGATGCCCTCCTTGATGACCGTGTTGAAGATCGTGCCGACGATGTGGAACGAGCTGTCGATGTTCGGGCCGGCATCGAGGACGAAGATGCGCACGCTCTTGCCGGTTTCGACCTTCAGCGGATTGTCCTTGTACTGGTTGGCCACGCCGTTGAAGACGACGAAGTCGGGGGCGGGGTTGCCGACCGCCGCCTTGGCGAGGTCCACCGGCTGGCCCTGCGGACCGAGGTACCACTCGCTCTGCACGAGCGCGAACTCATGGTCCACCGGCGCGAAGCCGCCCTTGGGCTCGACGATGACCATGCCGTACATGCCGTTGGCGATGTGGTGCAGGGCCGGGGCCGTGCCGCAGTGGTACATCCAGACGCCGGCGTAATCGGCCCGCCACTCGTAGAGCTTCTCCTCGCCCGGCTTGATGGAGGTCATCTCGTCGTTCCAGGCGACCTGGCTGGCGTGGAAGTCGACCGAGTGGGAGAGCTTGTTCGTGGCCGGATTCTTGAGGTGGATGCGGATCGTGTCGCCCTGGTGGACGCGGATGACCGGGCCGGGCACAGAGCCGTTGAAGGTCCAGACGTTGACGACGTAGCCCTCGGCCACGGTCATCATCTTCTCCTCGACGACCAGGTCGATGTCGTGGCTCGTGCCCTCGAGGACCTTCGGCGCCGTGGCGTCGTAGAGCGCGTACCTCGGGGCGTTCGGGTCGGGCTGGACGGCGCCCGTGTCCGGGGACGGGCCGCCGTGGCTGTCGCCGCCGGCCGTGGCGCCCTTGACCATGATCGTGCCGGTCATCCCCGCCGCGGCGTGGCCGGGGACGGTGCAGCTGAACTTCAGGCCGGCCTCCGGGACGTTGACGTCGAAGGTGGCCGTCTGGCCGGGATCGACGGTCGTCGCGGTGCCCCCCTCGGGCGTGAAGTCGTGCGGGATCTGGCCCGTGTTGCTGAACTTGATCGTGTAGGTGCCGGCCATGTCGACGGTGAAGTCGTTGGGCTTGAAGCCGATATCGAAGGCGGAGATCTCGAGCGTCCCGAGGGAGGTCCCGCCGGTCGTCGGCTGGCTGGACGCGGCAGCGGGGGAGCCGGCGGGCTGGTTCGCTCCCGGCGTCTGCGGAGCGTACGTCCAGACGGCGCCGCTGCCGGAAGCGCATGCCGCCACCAGCAGGGCGACGACGGGGAGCGCGGCGATCCGTATCAGCGAGCGTCTCATCGAGTGATCCTTCCCTTCACCGGACCCGTGGATGGAGTGGGCCCGGAGCAAATGATTAGCGATGTGGTGAGTGTTCGCATCGAGCGGACCGTCCGCACGGGCCATTCGGCCCATCCCGACGGGCCGTCGAGCAGGCATCGTCACGCCCATGAAACTCGGTCTGCCGATGGTAGAGCCCGCGGGCCCGACCTTCACGCGCAGGCCGATCTCCCGGAGCGCCGACCGCCGCGTGACCGCCGCGGGCCTCATGGCCGCCGGGACGTTCCTCGCCGCGGCGGTCCTCGCCACCCTCCTGCCCGACGCGGCCAGGCGCGGCACCTGGCTGCCGCTCCACCTCGCGCTGGCCGGCGGGGCGGGCACGGCCATCGCCTCGATGATGCCGTTCTTCGCGGCGGCCCTTGCGGCCGCCGCGCCGGTCGACGCGTGGCTGCGGGGTGCCGCCATCGGCGCCGTGGCCGTCGGGGCGCTGCTCGCCACGCTCGGCGTGGTGGCGGGAGCCGGGGCGGTCGCCGTGCTCGGCGGCCTCGCCTACCTGGCCGGCCTCGCGGGCGTCGGCTGGGCGACGTTCGCGCCGCTTCGCCGTGGCCTCGGGCCGCGTGGCGGGATCGTGGCTGTCGCGTACGGCGCCGGGCTGGCGCAGCTGGCGGCGGGGGTCGCGCTGGGCACCGGAACAGTCGGCGGCGCCGCGATCGTGGTGGCGGACTGGCCGTGGCTGAAGCCGGCGCATGCCTGGCTCAACGTCCTCGGCTGCATCTCGCTCGTCGTGGCCGGCACGTTGCTCCACTTCCTGCCGACGGTGCTGGGATGCCGTATCCGCCGTCGCCGCTCGGCGAACCCGCTCGTGGCCGCGCTGGCCGTGGCGGCGCCGGTCGTCGCCGCCGGCTACGCCCTTCGCTGGGATGCGCTGGTGCGCACAGGCGGCCTGCTCGAGCTGGCCGGCGCCGTCGCGCTCGTCGGCTACGTCGCCGGCTGCATCGCGGATCGCGGGCATTGGACGACCGACGCGGGCTGGCACCGCATGGCCGCCGGGCACCTCCTGGCTGCAGTGGCCTGGTTCGCCGTTGGCGTGGCCGTGGTCGCCGGTCGGGCGCTCGTCGACGGCGCGGATCCGGGCGGGTGGTCGGCGGCCTGGGTCATCGGGCCCCTCGTGGTCGGCTGGGCGGTGCAGGCGGTCCTCGGCGCGGCCGGCCACATGGTGCCGGCCATCGGTCCGGGGGATGCCCTGCGGCACGCGCGGCAGCGACGGCTGCTGGGCACGGCCGCGACGGCGCGCCTGGTCACCTTCCAACTCGGTGTCGCGGCCCTGGCCGTCGGCCTGCCCACGGGCGCCGAAGCGGTCGTCGTGGCGGGCCTGATCGCCACGGGTGCGACGATCCTCGCGACGCTTGGGTTGCTCGGCCGGGCGATGATCGCGGGGGCCGCGGCGGAGTCGGACCCGCTCTTCGCGGACAGGTCTGCGGCCTGACCCGATGCGCCTCCAGCTGACGAAGCGGGCGGACTACGGCATCCGGGCCATGCTGGCGCTGGCGCGGGCACGTGACGAACGCATGAGCGCTCCGCGCATCGCCGCCGCGATGCGCATCCCGCGTCACTTCCTGCCGCAGGTCATGGCCGACCTTGCGCGGGCCGGGCTGGTGAAGTCCACGGCCGGGCGGCATGGCGGCTACCGGCTGGCACGCCGGGCTGACGAGATCTCGCTGCTCGAGGTCGTCGAGGCGGTCGAGGGCGCCGGGGGCCAGATCGACTGCGTGCTGAGTGATGCACCCTGCGGACGTGACGGCCGATGCGAGCTCCACGAGTTCTTCGCCGACGCCCGCCAGGCGTTGCTGGCACGCCTGGCCGCGGCCAGCCTGGCCGACGTCCCACCGGTCGAGCCAGGCTAGCGAACCCGGAACGGCTCCCCGTGGCCGGGGATGACGATGCCGGCCGCGGCCAGGACCCGTTCGCGCCCGCGCTCCAACGACGCCTGATCCCACGCCAGTGGATCGATCGCGGGCGTCCGGTCGCCCCGCCACCAGAGGTGGGTCAGGGCGTAGACCGCGTCATCCGCCTCGACGATGAGCGTGGCGTCCTCCTCGGTGTGGCCGGGTGTCAGCCAGAGCTGTGTGCGTGGCGAGAGCCGGTAGCCGTCACCGTCGTGGTCGAGCCAGAGGTCGTCGCGGTAGCGGGCCCAGAAGTCCACCACCTCGGCGTTGGGGAAGAGCGCGATGTTCACCGTGTGATCGGGGTGGTGGTGCGAGAGGAAGACGTGCGTGACGTCGGCCGGCGCCACGCTGAGAGCCATCAGCGGGTCGAGGATCCGGTCGCGCGAGGCGACCATGCCCGGGTCGGCCACGATGAGCGCGTCGCCGTCGCGCACGAGGACGACGCTGCTGGCCACGCGGTCACCGGCGTAGCCGGCCGTCAGGAGGTGGACGCTGGTCACCGCGGCATGGTACGCGGCCACCGGTGCTGGGGGGCTTGCAGGACGCGACCCCGCGTGCCGAGACCCCTCCGCCGCTAGACTCGGGCGCGATGACCCCCTCACGACCCGCCGACCTCCTCTTGCGCGGAGGCGCCGTCCACACCGTCGATCCCACTCGTCCGCGGGCGCAGGCCGTGGCCGTGCGTGGCGGCCGCATCGTCGCTGTGGGGACGGACGCGGACGTCGGGGAGCACATCGGCCCCCGCACCCGGGTCGTGGAACTGCGTGGCCGCACGCTCCTGCCGGGCTTCCAGGACGCCCACGTGCATGCCGTCACGGCCGGCCTGGACCGCCTGCGCTGCGACCTGCACGGCGGCGCCATCGTCGCGGCCGCGTACGTGGCGCGCGTCGGGGAGTACGCCGCGGCCCACCCGGAGCGGCCCTGGATCGTCGGAGGCGGCTGGGCGATGGCCGCCTTCCCGGGCGGGACCCCGGACCGGCGCCTGCTCGACGCCGTCGTCCCCGATCGCCCGGTCTGCCTCGACAACAGGGACGGCCACGGCATCTGGGTGAACAGCCGCGCCCTGGAGCTGGCGGGAATCGACCGTCACACGCCCGACCCGGTCGACGGCCGCATCGAGCGCGACGCCGACGGCCAGCCGCAAGGGACCCTGCACGAGGGCGCCACCGCGCTCATCGAGCGACATGTCCCCCAGCCGACCGAGGAGGAGTGGCTCGCCTCGGCGTGCCTCGGCCAGGCCGAGCTACACCGGCTGGGCATCACCGCCTGGCAGGAGACGAGCGGCTACGAGACGGACCTGGGGGCCTATCGGACCCTGGCGGAACGGGGCGAGCTGACCGCGCGCGTCGTGGTCGCCCAGCGCTGGCAGGGCGACGCCGGGCTGGAGCAGCTCGACGCGTTCGCCGCCCGGCGCGACCAGAGCAACGTGGGGCGCCTGCGGGCGGACCGCCTGAAGATCCTGCTCGACGGAGTGCTCGAGAACTTCACGGGCGCCATGCTCGAGCCCTACCTCGACGTCCACGGGTCGCCGACGACCAACCGCGGGCTCCTCTTCCTCGATCCGGTGCTGCTGCGAGAGGTCGTGCGCCGTGGCGATGGGCTCGGCTTCGACGTCCACATCCACGCCATCGGGGACCGCGCCGTGCGCGAGGCGCTCGACGCCTTCGAGGCGGCGAGTGCGAGCAACCCCGTCCGCGACCGGCGCCACACGATCGCCCACATCCAGGTCATCCATCCGGCCGACCTGGCCCGATTCGCGGCCCTCGGCGTGGTCGCCAACGGGCAGCCCTACTGGGCCGTCCACGAGCCCCAGATGGATGAGTTGACGATCCCGTTCCTGGGGCCCGAACGGACGGGCTGGCAGTACCCGTTCGGTTCGCTGCTCCGCGCCGGGGCGCGGCTCGCCTTCGGCAGCGACTGGGCGGTCAGCACCCCGAACCCGCTGGAGGAGATCGAGGTCGCCGTCCGCCGCGTCTCCCCGAATGACCGGCACGCGGCCGCGTTCCTGTCCCACGAGCGGATCACGCTCGAGGCGGCCGTGGAGGCGTTCACGCTGGGCGCCGCGTACGTCAACGGTCTCGATGATGAGACCGGCACCATCACCGCCGGCAAGCTGGCCGATCTGGCCGTCCTCGACCGCGACCTCTTCGCGCCGGGGACGCTGCCCGCCGACGCCCGCGTGCTGCTGACCCTGGTCGAGGGCGCGCCGGTCTTCGAGGATCCCGGGCTCGAAGACTGAGCTCAGCGCACGCGGTCGCGCGTGATGGCCGCCACCGTCGGGCAGCCGAGCAGCGCCATGGCCGCCTCCACCTCCTCGCGCAGCAGCTCGACCGCCCGTGTCACGCCGGCCTCGCCCGCCGCGGCCAGCGCGTACAGGAAGGGCCGACCAAGGAACACCGCCCGGGCGCCGAGGGCGAGCGCCATGACCACGTCCGTACCGCGCCGCACGCCGCCGTCCAGGTACACCTCGGCCCGCGCGTCCACCGTGGCCACGACCTCCTCGAGGACGTCGATCGTGGCGGGGACGCGGTCGAGCTGGCGCCCGCCGTGGTTGGAGACGATGAGCCCCGCCGCGCCGTGCTCGACGGCCAGGCGCGCGTCCTCGCCGCCCAGGATGCCCTTGACGACGAGCGGCAGGTCCGAGAGAGAGCGCAACCAGGCCAGGTCGTCCCAGTCGAGGGAGGCGTCCATGAGGCCGCCGATGAAGTCGAGGAACTGCTCGCCGTCCGTGTCTGGCACGTTGCCCAGCCCGCCGGTCTCGGTCAGGGGGTGGCGCCGCTCGCGCTCCCGGATGCCCGGCCGCGGTAGGTCGACGGTCAGCACGATGGCCCGGTAGCCGGCTTGCGCGGCCCGGCGGACGAGCTGCTCGGCGATGCGCCGGTCCTGCGGGACGTAGAGCTGGAACCAGCGCAGACCCTTCCCCACCGCGGCGACGGTCTCGAGCGAGCGCGAGGAGAAGGTCGAGAGCACGAAGGGCAGCCCCGTCCGCCCGGCCACCCGGGCCGGCACGACCTCGCCCTCGGGGTGGGCCAGCCCCTGCAGCGCTACCGGCGCGACGCCGACCGGCAGGGAGATCCGCTCGCCCAGGATGGTCGTCGCGGTGTCGACCCGCGAGACGTCCACGAGGACCCGCGGGCGCAGGAAGCGGCGGCGGAAGGCGGCCTCGTTCTCGCGCAGCGTCACCTCGTCCCAGGCGCCACCGGCGTAGTAGCCCCAGGCCTCGGGCGAGAGCGCCTCCCGGGCCAGGGCCTCGAAGTCGGCCAGGGCGTGGACGTCCATCAGTCGGCCCTCCCGACGCCGGTGTCGGACCGCTCGAGGTCGTAGACGTACAAAGGCGTCGTCCCGGCGCGGGCGAGTGCTGCCGCATCACGGCCGGCGATGCGCAGGCGGCCGTCCACCGCCTCCAGGCCCGGCCGCTCCCACCAGGCGCGGATGCGGGGCGAGGGGATCGTGGCGGTCATGCGGGCAGCGTAGCCGAACGGCGCTCGGGGCGACCGGCTAGCATGGCGCCGACCCAGGCTCGGATGGATCGAGGAGGCCCAGACCCGATGGATCGCACCCTGCGCCCCGCGCTCGTCGCGGAGGCGATCGGCACGTTCATCTTCTTCACCGTCGGCGCCGGCGCCGTCGTGGTCACGACCTATGCCGCGGGCGGCGGCGGGCTGGTCGGCGTGGCCCTTGCTCACGGGCTCGTGCTGGCCGTGCTCGTCTCCGCGTTCGGGGCCGTCTCGGGCGGCCACTTCAACCCCGCCGTGACCGCGGCCGTGCTGGTGGCCGGCAAGATCCCCGCCGCTCGAGCGGGCTGGTACATCGTGGCCCAGGCGGCCGGCGCGCTGGCGGCCGGCCTCCTGCTCCGCGCCATCTTCAGCGAGGCCGTCTGGAGCCCCACCCACCTCGGCACGCCCGCACTCGGCCCGGACATCTCGCCGCTCATGGGCATCGTGATCGAGCTCGTAGCCACGCTCCTGCTCGTCTTCGCGGTGCTGGGCACCGCCGTGGACCCGCGCGGCCCGAAGATCGGCGGGCTGGCCATCGGGCTGGCCATCGCCGCCGACATCCTCTTCGCCGGGCCCCTCACCGGCGCGGCCATGAACCCGGCGCGCTGGTTCGGGCCGGCGGTGGCGGCCGGGTTCTTCGACGACTGGTACGTCTGGCTCGTCGGGCCACTGGCCGCCTCGGTCGTGGCCGGCCTGCTCTGGCGCTACGTCTTCGCCGAGGAGAGCTGAACCCACGCTCCGCCGCCTCTGCCCGCGCCACCCGGTCGACCTGCTCCTGACGCTGGCGCCGCTGCGCCACGGCGGGGGCGACCCGACGATCCGCTTTCGGGGCCGCACGGAGGTCGTGCGGGCGACCCGGACCCCCGAGGGCCCCGCGACCGAGCGCCTGCGCCACCTGGGCGACGAGATCGAGATCGAGGCCTGGGGCCCGGGGGCGGAGTGGGTGCTCGACGCCGCGCCCGACCTGGTCGGCGAGCGCGACGATCCCGAGCCCTTCCGGCCCGAGCACCCGCTGCTGCGTGATCTCCTCCGGCGCCTGCCTGGCCTGCGCATGATGCGCTCGAATGCCGTCTTCGAGGCCCTCGTGCCGGCCGTCCTCGAGCAGAAGATCACGGGGCTCGAGGCCGGCCGCGTGCGACGTCGGCTCCTGCACGTCCACGGAGAACCCGCGCCGGGGCCGCCCGAGGTGGCCGCCGGACTGTTCGTGCCCCCAGCTCCCGAGCGCCTGGCCGCCCTCCCCTACCACGCCTTCCACCCCCTGGGGCTGGAGCGGCGGCGTGCCGAAACGGTCATCCGCCTTGCGGGTCGCGCCACGGCGCTCGAGGCGCTCGCGACCCGGCCGCCGGACGAGGCGCGCACCCGGTTGGAGGCGCTGCCGGGTATCGGGCCCTGGAGCGCGGCCGAGACGGCCCGCATCGCGCTGGGGGACCCGGACGCGGTGAGCGTCGGCGACTACCACCTACCGAGCCTCGTGAGCTGGGCCCTGGCCGGCGAGCCGCGCGGCGACGACCGGCGCATGGCCGAGCTGCTCGAGCCGTACCGCGGACAGCGCGGTCGCGTGCAACGCCTCCTGGAGGCGTCGGGGATCTCCGTGCCGCGCCACGGGCCGCGCATGGCGGCCCGCTCCATCGAGGGGATATAGCGCGCGGGGGCTAAACTTCGCTGATGACGAGACCGAGGAGGATCCTGCGGCCCGCTTCGGCCGACTCCGGCTCGATCGACCCGGCGTCGTTCCCCGGGCCGGAGGAGCGCCGGCGGGCAGATGGTGGCACGGCGAGCGCGCGGTGGCGGGCGCTTCTCGAGGGCCATTCGACGGTCCTCGCCGACGGCGCGATGGGTACGATGCTCTTCTCGGCCGGCCTCCAGTTCGGCGACCCGCCCGAGGTCTGGAGTCTCACCCAACCGGACGTCGTGCGGCGCATCCACCGCGGCTATCTCGAAGCCGGCTCCCTGATCCTCATGACGAACACGTTCGGTGGCAACCGGCTGCGGCTGGGCCTGCACGGCCTCGATGGCCGGGTCGCGGAGCTGAACCAGACGGCGGCGATCCTCCTCCGGGCCGAGGTCGAGGCCGCCGGCGGCCTGGCGCTCGTGGCGGGCGACATCGGCCCCAGCGGGGCGATCATGGCGCCCATCGGTACGCTCGACTACGAGGAGGCGGTGGACGTCTTCGCGGAGCAGGCGGCGGCGCTCGTGGCCGGCGGGGTCGACCTCATCTGGGTCGAGACGATGTCCGATCTCCAAGAGGTCCGGGCGGCCATCGAGGGCGTCCGGCGGGTCTCGCAGGGCATCCCGCTCATCGCGACGATGACCTTCGACACCCGCGGTCACACGATGATGGGCGTCTCCCCCGAGCAGGCCGTCGTGGCGCTCACCGCGTGGGGCGCGGACGCCGTCGGCGGCAACTGCGGCAACGGGCCGGACGAGCTCCTCCCCGTGATCGAGCGGATGCGGGCGGCCGCCCCGGAGGCGATGCTCGTCGCAAAGTCGAACGCGGGGATGCCCGAGCTGGTCGACATGCGCGCCGTCTACCGCGCCGATCCGGCCATGATGGCGGCCAAGGCGCTGGCGATGCGGGAGGTCGGCGCGAGGATCGTCGGCGGCTGCTGCGGGACCACCCCCGAGCACCTGCGGGCGATGGCGGAGGCGCTGACCCCGCGGGTCTGATCGGCGCCTGAGCCGGCTCGCCCCGAGGACCGCGCGCCGTCATCGGCGCGTCACGAGGTGAGGCGTAGAGTACCCGCCATGTGGTTCCCTTCCCGATTCCCGTCCATGCCCTCCCCCGATCGCGCCCTGCCCGGTCGCGCAGAGCCGATGCCCATCCCCGAGCGCCACATCGTCAATGGCGCTCCGCTCGCCCCGCCCTGGCCCGAAGGCACGAAGACCGCGATCTTCGCCCTGGGCTGCTTCTGGGGCGCCGAGAAGGCCTTCTGGACGCTCCCCGGCGTGGTGAGCACGGCCGTCGGCTACGCCGGCGGCTACACGCCCAACGCGACATACGGCGAGGTCTGCGGCGGCCAGACCGGCCACGCCGAGGTCGTCCTCGTCGCCTACGACCCGTCGCGCATCGCCTACGAGGAGCTGCTGCGCGTCTTCTGGGAGCACCACGACCCGACCCAGGGCATGCGCCAGGGCAACGACGTGGGCACGCAATACCGCTCGGCCGTGTACGCCACGGACGCCGAGCAGCTACGTGCGGCGGAGGCCTCGCGCGACGCGTACCAGGCCCGTCTCGGCGAGGCCGGCTACGGCCCGATCACGACGGAGATCCGCGAGGCGCCCGCCTTCTACTACGCCGAGGACTACCACCAGCAGTATCTGGCCAAGAATGATGGCAGGCCAATGTATTGCCCCGATCACAGCACCGGCGTAGCGTGCCCGATCGGGCTTGGGGTCAGTGTGCCTGCAGCAACGGAGCCGGCAGCTCGTGGGTGAGGATTTGGCAGCGACGTCCGCTGCGCTGACTCCGAGCGCGACGCCTACCTGACCGATACCGCACCCCACGAGGGGCGCGTGCCCGACCGCTCATCGTTGCTCTGGACGTCGGCGGTAGAATCCGAATCGTGGACGCGGCGGCTCCGAGCACGAGCAGGTTCTTCGAGCGCCATGCCTGGAAGATCTTCGTCGCATTGAGCCTGATCGTGGCCTTCTTCGGCGTCACTGACTTGATGCTCGGGGGGTCCACCTTCCAGAGCGGCGAGGCCGTGGCCATGCAGGGAATCGCGGGCACAACCTGGGAGGAACTGCTGGCGGCCAACCCACCGATCGCGAACCTGATCGATCTACTCGTCAGGACTGGCGGGGCGAGCCTCCTGATCGTTGGTCTCCTGAGCCTGGCCGTCTGCCTGACCGGCTTTCGCCGCGGGGAGCGCTGGGCATGGCTCACCCTGTGGGTGTGGCCGCTGTGGACTGTCTTGGTCATCCTTCTGTATCTCAGCGTCGAGAAAGTCCCCGGAGCGGGCATCCCAGTTCCGGTCATCTCCGGCTCGATCATCTTCGTCATCTCGGTGGCGACGCTCGGGCTTTCCTATCGCAAGTACTTCCCGACCTGATCGTCGCTCGCCTTGGCGTGCCCACGTGGGCGGCACGACGACCGGATCGGCAGCACCTTGCCAACAACCCGAACGGATACTGCCCGGACCACGGGACCGGCGTTTCCTGCCCGATCGGCCTCCGGGTCGAGGCGCCGGCCGGGGGCTGAGCCTCGGCCGCATCGCGCAAGGGGCCACGGGTCTGCTACGCGCCGGGCGACGCGAGCCGCGAGAGTCAGCTCGCCGCACGGAGCCCGTTCTTCACCGTATTCGGCTCGGGGACCTCGAGCAGGCGCACAGGGACGGACCTTCCAGAAGTCCGCCTGCGGCCGCGCGTCCGCGCAGTCGAGCGTCAGCTCGACCTTGGTCTCCACGTCGGGCTCCCTCAGAGCGCGGAGAGGAAGTCCAGCACCCGCCTGGTCAGCAGTGCCGCCGCGTTCTCGTCGTACGACGGCAGCGAACGGTCGGCGAAGTAGTGCTGGTCGCCCGGGTAGAGGAACAGCTCGACGTCGGAGGTCTGCTCGACGAGTGCCCGGGCCGCCTCGAGGTCGCCCTCCCCGGTGAAGACCGGGTCGCGGTCCATGCCGTGCACCTGACCGGGCAGGCCGTCGGGCCAGGGGCCGACGTACTCGAGCGGAAGGCAGGAGTAGAACAGCAGTGCGCCCCGCGCGCCCGGCCGGGTCTGGGCGAGCTTCTGGGCCGGGATCACGCCGAACGAGAAGCCGGCGTAGACCAGCTCGGCCGGCAGCCCCTCGGCGGCCCGGATGCCTCGTTCGGCCACCGCCTCGAAGCCCTCCTCCTCGACGTGGGCCAGCCCGGCCTCGATCGACTCGAACGTGCGACCGTCGAACAGGTCGGGGGTGTGCACCGTGTGGCCGGCCCGGCGCAGCTCGTCGGCGAACGCGATCACCCCCTCGGTGAGCCCCTGCACGTGATGGAACAGCAACACCTCAGCCATGC
>JBGPMJ010000039.1:0-12130 GCA_041486935.1 Candidatus Limnocylindria bacterium
ACGGGGAGGTGGGCGTCATCGCGTCGGTCACGCAGCCCTTCTGCCGCGGTTGCACGCGGGCGCGTCTCTCCGCCGAGGGCGAGCTCTACACGTGCCTCTTCGCCGTTGGTGGCCACGATCTGCGCGCTCCGCTGCGCGAGGGCGAGGGCGACGAGGCGCTGGCCGCTCGGATCGCGGCCATCTGGGGCGCACGGACCGATCGGTACTCCGAGCAGCGCTCGGCGGAGACGGCCGCGCTGCCCAAGGTGGAGATGTCGCACATCGGGGGCTGAGCTCGGGGCACGGCCCGGCACGTTATCCACGGTCCGTCCACAGTGGCGGTGGATTGGTGGACAGTCCGCGCGGGACGCGCGCGAACTTCGTGGATAACCGCGTTGACCCGTCGCCGCCGCCGCCGCTACCGTTCCCCTTGCCCGAAGGGGCCGTCGGAGACTACCGGCAACGGGGAGCGATCCCCGGCGTCGGCACCGCGAGCGATCGTGGTGCCCCCCGCGACGGCGCACACGGCGGCTGCGATCGCATCAAGGCCGACGGAGCGACGGAGCGACGGATGGTGGCCCAACCGGCCGGTCGCTTCGGGCGCTTCCTTGCCCGCTGCCGGCGCTCCCTCCCGGAGCCGCCGACGGGGCCCGGTCGGAAGGGCGTGATCGGCATCCCGGTGTCGATACCCCCTCCGGCCGGCGAGGCTATCCTGCCCGTGAACCATGCACGACCGGATCGCGCCTGCCGACCTGCCCGCCCGCCTCGACGCGCTGGCCGCCGCGGTCCGGGTCCGTACGGACCTCGTGCCCGGCATCGGCATCGTCCTCGGCTCGGGACTGGGCGGCCTGGCGGCGGCCCTCGAGGCCCCGCTGGCCATCCCGTTCACCGACCTGCCCGGATGGCCGCCCGCATCCGCCCCCGGCCATGCCGGTCGCCTGCTCCTGGGCCACCTGGCAGGCGTCCCGGTCGTCCTCCTGCAGGGCCGGCTGCACGTCTACGAGGGCCACGATCCGGGCCTGGTGGTGCAGCCCGTGCTGCTCATGGGCCGCCTCGGGGCAGGGACGATCCTGCTCACTAACGCCGCCGGCGGCGTCAACGCCGCGTGGTCCGCGGGGACGCTCATGGCCATCGCCGACCACCTCAACCTGACCGGGCTGAGCCCGCTCATCGGGCTCAATGCCGACCTGCTCGGGCCACGCTTCCCCGACCTCACGGACGCCTGGAGCCCGCGCCTGCGGGCGCTCCTCCACGAAGCGGCGGCGGACGCGGACGTGGTCCTGGAGGAGGGCGTCTACGCGGGCCTGCTGGGCCCCAACTACGAGACCCCGGCCGAGGTGCGCATGCTGCGCGCGCTGGGCGCCGACGCGGTCGGCATGTCCACCGTCCTCGAGGCCATCGCCGCCCGCTGGGCGGGCCTCGAGCTGGCGGGCGTCTCCCTGGTAACCAACCCCGGCGCGGGCGTCACCGGCGTGCCGCTCTCCCACGAGGAAATGCTGGTCGCGGCGAACGAGGCCGCGCCCCGCTTCGAGCGGCTCGTCCGCCGCTGGATCTCGCTGGTCGGGGCCGGTTGACCGCCGCGGCCTAGAGCGTCGGCAGCTCCCGCCCGGCGGCCTTCGCCACGGCCTTCTTCTGGGCCCAGGCGGCCAGGACGTTGTCCTTGTGCGGCCGGATGGGGCAGTGTTCGTCGCGGTTACGGTCCTCGTCGCAATAGCCGAGCGGCACGCACTTGGGGGCCAGGAAGGAGCCGAGGAAGGGGCTCACCCCGAAGACCTCGTGGCGGATGAGCTGGAAGAGCCGCCGGATCTCCCACTGGGCCATCGTGCACAGGCGCAGCCCGGACATGTGGATGAGGGCACGCAGGTTCGTGGTCATGACCAGGTTCGTGCGCGTCGCGTTGGGCATCACGAAGCGTGCGTCCTCGCCGGGCACACCGGCCTCGAGCAGCTCGCTGTAGAAGGCGAGGGACTCATCCATCTCTGCGACGTAGCGGTCGCGCAGCTCCTGCGGGGCGTCCTGGATGGTGCCCGGCACCATGTAGGCCGGCCGCTTGTAGTTGACGTAGCGCTGCGACTGCTGGTCGAAGGCCAGCCCGGCCCGGTGCCGGACCAGCTGGTGGCTCAGCGTGCGCGTCACGCCGCTGATGGCGAACGTGAAGACGATGTGCTCGATCGTCGAGCCGTGCCCGGATTCGATGACCTTGCGCACGAGGTCCTGCTGCTTCTCCGGGGCGACCCGGCCGTCCGCGGCGCGGGCGAAGATCTCCTCCGGCCGCAGCTCGCTGTAGCAGGTGCGGCAGGCTGTGTAGATGAGCGGCAGGTAGTACTGCTCCGCGATCTCGCGGGTGGGGAAGAGGAGCTTCGCGCTCATGCCCAGGTCGCGGGTCGCGGGGCTCCGCGGGGTCGCGCTCCGCGGCGTCGCGTCGAGGGGGGTCGCGACCGGCTGCTCGCTCACGGCGCGAGTGTAGCGCGCTCGGCGTGGCGCAGGGGCCGCGTCCAGATCAGCCAGGCGACCGCCGCCAGCCCGGCCGGCACCATCAGAGCGTAGAGGGCGGAAGCCGGCCCCGCGGCCGAGGCGACGGCACCGGCCACCAGGGTGGAGACGGCCACCGCCAGCGTGACCAGGGCGTAGTCGGCGCTGAAGACCCGGCCGCGGATGGCATCCGGCACGGCTCGCTGGAGGCCGAGGCTCGAGAGCATCCACTGCGCCCCACCGCCGAGGTGGCCCAGGAAGACGAGCACGGCCGCGACGGCGATCGTCGGCGCGAGGGGCAGCAGCAGATAGGCGCACACGAAGCCGACGAAGGAGGCGCCGATGCCCACGATGAGGCCACGGTCGTCGAGGCCGACCAGGGCGCGGGCGAGGAACGGGCCGATCAGGGCGCCCAGCCCGCGAGCGGCGAAGAGGATGCCGATGCCCACGTCGCCGGCCGCGAAGACCCGGCTGCCGAAGACGGCCAGCAGGAAGATCGCGCCGGTGCCCACGCCGAAGGTCGTCTTGGCCAGCAGGAGGGCCGAGATGCGCCGCGAGCCCCGGGCCAGCGCCCACGTCTCCGCGAGCGACTCGCGGAAGCCGCCCCTGTCTCTACCGACGATCGATCCGGCCACCGCGCCGCCGAACGAGCGGCGGATGCCGATGATGAGCAGTGCCGACGCGGCGAAGCTGGCCGCGTCGAGCACG
Source organism: Candidatus Limnocylindria bacterium (assembly GCA_041486935.1). Taxonomy (GTDB): domain Bacteria; phylum Chloroflexota; class Limnocylindria; order Limnocylindrales; family CSP1-4; genus CSP1-4. The sequence goes on from JBGPMJ010000039.1 coordinate 3,160, forward strand.
AAGGCCGCGTCTCGCCCCAGCGTCGCGGCCACGAGGCCGCCGAGTGCCGCACCGACGGCCAGCATCGTCCCCCAGGCCGAGCCGAGGAGGACGTTGGCCGTGGGCAGGTCCTCGTCGTCGACGAGGTTCGGGAGCGCGGCCGACGAGGTCGGTTCGAAGAAGGCGGAGAGCGCCGAGACGCCCGCCGTGGCCACGAGGGCGATCCACAGCGTCGAGGGATCGCGGGCAAGGAGAAAGCCGAGGGCGACGACGGCGCGTGCCACGTCGGCGGCGACCATCAACCGGCGCCGGTCGAGGCGATCGGCCAGGACGCCCGCGATGGGCGAGGCGACGAAGAAGGGACCAACCTGCAGCACCAGGACGAACGACGCGGCTGCGTCCGATCCGGTCAGCTCCAGCGCGAGGCCGAGCAGGGCGACCGTCGCGAACCAGTCGCCCGCGAAGCTGACGAGCTGGGCGGCGTAGAGCCGGGCGAAGGCCGGGTTGCGGCGCAGCAGTTCGAGGTACGGGGCCAGGCGCATGGGTCGGCATCATGCCACGCGCCACCCACGCCGCGTCGGTGTCGGGCAGCACCGATCCCCGGGCGGTGGCTGAAACCTCGCCGCCGCGGCGTGCCTCGATGCGAGTGACGGGAATGCCGCGCCCGCCGCCGTACCCGAGGTTCGCCGATGCGCCTGTCCGGCCGCTCCTTCGTCCTTCTCGTCGCCGTCGTGGCGATCGTCCTCGTCTACGCCACGGGGCAGATCGCCCCGGCCGACACGCCCTTCCAGGCGCAGATGCGCGTCTGGCTGGCGGCCCGGGCGACCGGCATCGCGACCCTCGTGCTGCTCACCCTGCAGGTGCTCATAGGGCTCGTGTTGAGCCACCCCACGAACCAGACCACCTGGAAGCTCTCCAAGCGCTTCTTCCCGTGGCACGAGAACGTGCTCGTCTTCATCGCCGCGCTGCTCCTCGCCCACGTGGTCACGATCGTCGTCGACCCCTTTGCAGGGGTGGGCCTCGGGGGCGCGCTGCTGCCGGGGCTGTCGGAGTATCGCTCGGCGCCAGTCGCGCTCGGAACGCTCGGCATGTACGCGCTGGCGGTGACCGCGGTCAGCGCCCGCTACACGCGCCTGCTGCCCGCGGGCGTGTGGCTGAAGCTGCACCGCCTCTCGCTCGTCGTCCTCATCCTCTCCTGGCTGCACGGCCTGCTGGCCGGCACCGACAGCGATGCCCTGCGGCCCCTCTACGTCGTCTCCATGGCCCTCGTGCTGGCCGCCGGCGCACATCGCTACTGGGTGATCCGGCGCGAGCGGGTCAGCGCTCGGCAGGCGGCATCGCCCCGACCTGCCCCGGCAGCAGCGCTGCCCACGGTTCCCGCCGCCATCCCCATCCCCGTCCCTTCGGGAGGTGATCGATGAAAGGCCCGTTCCGTCGCTGGCTCGTGGCCGGGGGCGTCGTGCTCAGCCTGCTCCTCGGCGCTCTTTCCATCGAGGCGGCCGCCGCCTGGGCCAGGGCCTCGGCCCCGCCCGCGGCGCCGGCCATCACCGTCGAGTCGCTCCAGGCCCAGCTGGAGGCCGAGCATGTCCGATCGGCCGTGCTGCTCGAGCAGCTGACCGCCATCGGCAGGCAGTCGCGCCAGCTGGCGGACGGCCTCGCGGCCGCGCGGGAGAGGATCGGCACCGACCTCGCCGCGGCGGACGCGATGCGTGCCGAGCTCGCGGCGGCGAAGAAGCAGCTGGCCGACCTGAAGCGCCAGATGGCCGCCGCCCGCGCGGCGTCCGTGAGCGCGAGCACGAGCGGGGGGTCGGCGCCGCCGCCCGCACCGGCAGGAACGGCGGAGCACGAGGGCGTGGATGGCGACTGATCGCAAGCCGGTCCACCTCGCGGTCGCCCTCGGCCTCACGACGGGGATCTACGCGGCAAGCCTGGCCGCCGTCACGAGCCTCCAGGCGAGCCATGACCGGGCGACCGCCGCCGGGCGGTCCCCCGTGTCCGCGGCGGTAGGGGCCCTTGGCGACGCCAACGACCGGCTCTCCGGTGGCGTCGAGGCCAGCATCGCGGGCTACGAGGCCGCAGCCGCCGGCTACCGCGCCCTGACCGACGATCTCGCCGCGCTCGAGGCGCGGCTGGCCGACCTCGGCGGGGCGGTCGGGGCGGTGAGCGGCAGCATGGCCTCGCTCCCCTCGCGCGTGGCGCTGCCGACCGTCGGGCGTGCCGCGACACGGACGACGGCGCCCCGCACCCAGGCGACCACCGGCGCGTCCGGCGGCCCGTAGCACCGCGGCGAGACGCCAGGTCGTGTCTCCGGCCACTCCTGCCACACACGCGTTCGCGGCGCGGGCGATGGCCTCGGCGTTGCGTCTTCAGGTCCACGGGGCGCCGGCAGCGGCGGCTAAGGCCGGCTGGGCCGGTGTCGTCGAGGGATTCGCCGCGGCCGAGGGCGCCCTCTCACGGTTCCGTGACGACAGCGACCTTACGCATCTCAATCGGACCGCAGGCAGCGGGACGGTGGTGCCTGCGGGCGAGCACCTGTATCGCGCCATCAGCGCCGCGGACCGGGCGCGTCGCGTCACCGACGGTCGTTTCGACGCGCGTGTCCTGGTTGACCTCGAGCGCCTCGGGGATCCGGGCGCGCCGCTGCCGCCCGGTCCCGTCGCCGCCGCGACCGGATCGGCCGGGCTCGTCCGGAGGCCGCGCGAGCGGGTCCTCGGCCTCGATCGCCCCTACGACCTCGGCGGTATCGGCAAGGGCCTCGCCCTGCGCTGGGCCTGGCGACGCCTGGCCCCCCTGCGCGCGATCGCGTCGGGCGTCCTCCTCGATGCGGGTGGCGACCTCGTTGCCGGAGGCGCACCCGCGGGCGAGCCGGCCTGGTCGGTGGGCATCGAAGACCCTCGCGGCGGCGACGAGCCGCTCGGCATCATCGCCGTGCGCGACGGCGCCGTGTGCACCTCGTCGGTCGCGCGTCGAGTCTGGCGCGCGCCCGACGGCCGGCCCGTCCATCACCTCATCGACCCGCGCTCCGGCGAGCCGGGCGGCGACGGCCTCCTGGCCGTGACCGTGGCCGGGCCGGACCCGGCCTGGGCCGAGGTCTGGAGCAAGACGCTCTTCCTGGCCGGATCGGGGGAGATCGGCGATCTCGCCCGGGCCCGCGGCCTCGCCGCCTGGTGGGTCGAGCTGGACGGGACGCTGCGCATGACGCCGGCGGCCCGCCCACGCACGGCCTGGCTCGCGGAGTAGCCCCGACCCAGGCTGGTCCCCGGCATCAGTCGGCGCGAACGGGTCGCCTCGGTGGAGCGGCGCCGGCGAACTCGCGGACGCGCGCACAGAGCTGCCGTTCGGTCAGCGGGCCCGAGCGTGTGGAGCGGATCTCGCGCACCCGGCCATGCTCGCGGTCGTCCCCGGCCAGGAGCGCCGCGAGGCGCTCGTGGACGGTGCCGGGGCCCATGACTTCGAGCGGGTCCCCGGGGGGCACCGCGCGCGCCACGTCGGCGAGGAAGCCGCGCAGGTGCTCCAGGCGATGCGGCTCCCCGGCGTCCTGCGGTGCGCCCCCACCTCCATGCCGCATGCCCGCGACGTGCCGGACATGCCCGGTCGAGCGGCGGTGCGGGGGCACCTCCGACTCGACCGTTTCGAGGCCCGTGGTCTCGCCATCCCAACGGCAGACCATGGCCCGTTCGGCGTCGATCCAGATGAGCGTGGCGGTCGTGCGATCCATCTCGTCACCTCGCCGTGCGTGCGGGCCGTCGCGCCCGCTCGAGGACAGGGGCGATGACCTCCGCGAGGGGGACACCGCGCACCTCCTCCAGGTCGTAGCGGACGCGGACGACCGGCTTGTCGAGGTGCAGCAGCGCGCCCAGGTCGATCGGCGTCGCCACGAGCACGAGGTCGGCGGGCACGGCGTTCAGCGTCGCCTGCAGCTCGGCGACCTGCTCGTCGCCGTAGCCCATGGCCGGCACGAGCGACTCGAGGGCCGGGTAACGAGCGAGCACCGCCGCGATGCTGCCCACGGCGTACGGCCGCGGATCCACGAGCTCCGCGGCGCCGAAGCGGCGTGCGGCCACGACGCCCGCCCCGAAGGTCATGCCACCGTGCGTGAGCGTCGGACCGTCCTCGACCACGACGACCCGCCGGCCCGCGATGTCGCCGCCGTCCAGCCGCAGCGCCGAGCGCGCCTCGACCACGAGAGCGGTCGGGTTGACCGCGGCGATGGTCGCCCGGACCGCGTCGAGGTCGGCCGGGTCGGCCGAGTCGATCTTGTTGATGACGATCGCGTCGGCCATGCGCAGGTTCGTCTCGCCGGGATGATGCGTCAGCTCGTGGCCGGGCCGCAGGGGATCCACGACGACGATGGCCAGATCGGTCCGGTAGAAGGGGAAGTCGTTGTTGCCGCCGTCCCAGAGCACGACGTCGGCCTCCCGCTCGGCCTGCGCCAGGATCGCGCCGTAGTCGACGCCGGCATACACGACCGTGCCCGCCTCGAGGTGCGGCTCGTACTCCTCGCGCTCCTCGATCGTGGTGTGGTGCCGGACGAGGTCGTCGCGCGTCGCGAAGCGCTGGACGGCCTGGGCGGCCAGGTCGCCGTAGGGCATCGGGTGGCGTACGACGACCGGGGTGAGGCCCGCTTCGTGCACGAGGGCGGCCACGCGGCGCGTGGTCTGGCTCTTGCCTGCGCCGGTGCGCACGGCGCACACGGAGATGACCGGCCGCCGGCTGGCGAGCATCGTCGCGCGCGGGCCCAGGAGCCGGAAGTCCGCACCGCCCGCGAGGGCGCGCGATGCGGCGTGCATGACCGTGGCGTGGGGCACGTCACTGTAGGCGAACACGACCTCGTCCACCGCCTCCTCGCGGATGAGCCGCTCGAGCTCCTCCTCGGGGACGATGGGGATGCCGTCGGGGTAGCCCGGGCCGGCGAGTACGGCGGGGTACCGGCGCCCGGCGATGCCGGGGATCTGCGTCGCCGTGAAGGCCACGACGCGTGTCTTGGCGTCGCCGCGGTAGACGACGTTGAAGTCATGGAAGTCGCGCCCCGCGGCGCCCATGATCACCAGGCGTCGAGCTGTCATCGCCGACCGCCTTTCCCTGTGCCAACGTACCACGTCGCCTCGACTCTCCCGCGGACGCGGGGGAAGGACTAGAGGCGCCCGGCCTGCCCCCCTCGGGCCGAATGGCGTGGGCCGTTGAATGGGACGGGGGTCCCGTGATCGCATGACGAACGGCACGGCCACTGCGGCGCGCGCTGCGGCAGCATCCTCCCACGGCGCCGCCGGCGCCCAGTCAGGCGTGTCGCATGAACGATCAGGCCGCCCAACCCGGCACCGTCCACCTCCGCCTCGCGCATCCCGGCGCGATCACGCTCGACCGCGCGCTGGAGCTGCTCGCCCGGGCGGAGTGGCTGGGGACGCAGGAGGCCGGCGAGCGCGATGGGACGCGCCGATACCAGACGGACCTGGCCCTGCCGCTCCGGGCCGGCCGGCCGCGCACGATCTTCCGCAAGGCGGCCTACGTGGACATCGGCGTGCCGCAACCGATCGAGGGTGGCTGGCGGGTCCCCATCGGCTGGCGCTCGGCGACGATGGCGCCGCTCTTCCCCGTCTTCGCCGGCCGACTCGACGTGCGCGCGAACGGCCTGACGCTCGAAGGCTGGTACGCCCCACCCGGTGGTGAAGCCGGCAGGATCATCGACCGCGCCTTCCTCAACGTCGCTGCGAGGGGTACGGCGCGCTGGTTCCTCGATCGTGTCGGCGCGGTGCTGGAGGCTGGTCACGCCGTCCCTTCGGACGATGGCATGACCGCTCGGGCCGGTTTCGAGGCCCGCCCTCAACCGCGGTAGCGGAAGCAGCCGGGCAGGTGGTCGTCGACCCAGCCGGCGCTCTGCAGGAAGGCGTAGACGATCGTCGGCCCGACGAAGCGGAAGCCGCGAGCACGCAGCTCCCGTGAGAGCGCCTCGGCCGCGGGGGTCGTGGCGGGCAGGTCGGTCAGCCTCGTACCGCGCGGCCGGCGCGGCGGCGGCGGCGGGACGAACCCATCGACGAGCACGGCGAAGCCGCCGTTCGTCGCCTCGAGGGCGAGAAAGGCACGCGCGTTGCCGATGGACGCCTCGATCTTGGCGCGGTTGCGGACGATGCCCGCGTCGCCCATGAGGCGGTCCACGTCGTCCATCCCGTAGGCCGCGACGATCGCCGGGTCGAAGCCGTCGAAGGCCGACCGGAAGGCCGCCCGCTTGCGCAGGATCGTCGCCCACGACAACCCGGCCTGGAACGACTCGAGCGCCAGGCGCTCGAACAGCGCGACGGGGTCGCGGATCGGTACGCCCCACTCGTCGTCGTGGTAGCGGGTCATGAGCGCGTCGCCCGCGTCGCCCCACGAGCAACGCGGAAACGGCGCGTGGGAAGGGGCGGGCGCGGCGGTCATGACCGGGCTGGCGGAGCGGTCCCGGACGTCAGCCCGGCGACGGCGTCAGCCCGCCGTGCTCGGCGGATCCTCGCGCGGCGGTTCTGGCGTGTCGAAGGGCAGGGGCGGCGGCCGTCGCCGCCGTCCGCCGGCGATGACCGCGACGCCGAGCAGGATGAGCACCACCGGCCAGGCGAAGCGGAGCGCATCGGCGGCGGCGCCGCCCACCTGGGCGACGCCCACGAAGGTGAGGATGGCACCGGGGATGAGCGGCCAGACGCGGGCCTCCGGCAGGCGGAAGACGGTGCCGGCGGCCCAGATGCCGAGGAAGCCGAGGCCGAGCCCCAGGGGTACCCAGCCGCCGCTGGCTCCCGGGAACAGCTGGTCGAGAACGATGCCGGCGCCGATGCCGGTGACGATCGAACCGCCGATCAGCGCGCCCGGGTTGCGCGTCACGATGAAGATCGCCAGCAGGGCCAGACCGATCGCCAGGGGCGCGTAGCGGCCGACGTCCGGGAGCCATTGTCCGGCCAGCAGGACGACGCCGATGATGATGAAGATGATGCCGCCGATCCAACGGCCGTCGCGCGGTCGCCCGTCGTCCTGTCTTGCCATCGTGCCGCCTCCGTGGTGTGAGCCCCCCGGACGAGTGTGACGCACGTCCAGCCGCGCTGTCGATCCGCGTGCCGCAGAATGGCGGCCGATCCTCACCGCATGGAGGCCAGCGATGTCCGGCGACCCGACCAGCTCCGCCCCGTACGAGGGGGTCCTGGCCGCCCCCGGCAGGGGACCCCGGGCGCCCGGGCGTGGCTCCCTGGCCCTGGGGCTCGGGCTGGTCGTGGTCCTCGCCTTCGGGGCCGGAGTCGCCGCCGACCGCACGGGGCTCTTCGGCGCCGCGCCCACGCCCGGCCCGGGCGCCAGCGCGGAGCCCGGCACCACCCTGCCGCCCGACGCGACGATCGGTCCGGGCGCCAGCGTCCCGCCCGATGCACCGGCCGACATCGGTCTGCTCTGGGAGGCGCTGGGGATCGTGCGCGAGCACTACGTGGACCGCTCGGCCCTCGCGCCCGCGTCGAACCTGACCTACGGGATGCTCGACGGCCTCATCCGGGCGCTGGGCGATCCGGGGCATTCGACGTTCATGACGCCCGCGCAGGTCAAGGCGTCTGAGGAGGACCTCTCCGGGTCGTTCTCGGGAGTCGGCGCCTACCTCGGCGAGCGCGGCGGGTCGCCCATCATCGTGGCCGTCATCAGCGGCTCGCCCGCCGACAAGGCCGGGCTGCGCAGCGGCGACCGCATCGTCGCCATCGACGGCCAGGCTGCCGATGGGTTGAGCACGGAGGAGGTCGTCAGCCGCATCCGGGGGCCGGAGGGCACGACCGTGACGCTGACCGTGCTCCACCTCGATGCGGCGGCCCCGGTGAAGATCTCGATCGTTCGCGCCCAGATCGATGTGCCCTCCGTCCTCTGGTCGATGGTGCCCGGGACACGAGCCGCCATGATCCGGGTCGTCCAATTCTCCGAGGGCACGACCGCAGCCCTCCAGAAAGCGGTGGCCGAGGCCAGCGCGTCGGGTGCCGCGGCGATCGTGCTCGACCTGCGCAACGACCCGGGGGGTCTGGTGGACGAAGCCGTCGGCGTCGCGAGTACGTTCCTCGACACGGGCGTCGTCTACGTCCGCCAAGACGCCGACGGGAAGCGCACGCCGGTCGCGGTGCGGGACGAGCCGACCACCGACAAGCCGCTCGTCGTGCTCGTGGACTTCGGCACGGCCAGTTCGGCCGAGATCGTCACCGGCGCCCTGCAGGACCAGGGGCGGGCGAAGGCGATCGGGACGCGCACCTTCGGGACTGGGACCGTCCTGAACCAGTTCCCGCTCTCGGATGGCTCGGCCGTCCGGCTCGGCGTCGAGCTCTGGCTGACGCCGGACGGGCGACGCATCTTCCCCGGCGGGATCGAGCCCGACGAACAGATCGAGCTGGCGCTGGGCGTTATGCCCCTCGAGCCGACGGACCTGCGCTCGATGAACGCAGGCGACGTCGTCAAGAGCGGTGACGCGCAGCTCCTGCGGGCCCTCGAGCTGCTGGGCATGCCCCTGGGCCCGCGCTAGCGGTCGACGCCCTCGCCATCGTTCGAGGCCCGGCGTCGCAGCGCCGCGAAGGGCGAGTCCTCGGCGTCGTCGGTGTCGTCGCCGAAGACGAGCGTGGCCGCCGAACCCATCCGCCGCTCGTCTACCGCATCCGCGGAGGCAGGCTCGGCGACCGGCTCGCCCGCCTCCATGGCTGCCTCCCGCTCCTGCCGCCGGTCGGTCAGTCCCTGTCCTTCGTCGCGGCCGCGCTCGAGGGCGGCCATCTCGGCTGCACTGAGATGGCTCGTCAGCGCCGCCAACGGGAGGACGAGGAGCGACGGCCCCGGCCCGTCGCGCTCGCTCAGCTCGTCGGCCGCTACGAGGCGCAGGCCCCGGAATCGCTCGAGGTCCACCTCCACGCCGCTCCGGTTCGCCTCGACCAGGACGAGGAGCGTGGATGGGCCGTCCCAGCGCTGGGCCAGCAGGTCCCGGGCACGGCCGAGTTGCGTGAGCCCGCGTCGCACCGAGGTC
>JBGPMJ010000040.1:0-11674 GCA_041486935.1 Candidatus Limnocylindria bacterium
GCGGTCGCGCCGCTCGGTCTGCCGGGATTCATCCACGTCCCACTCGCGTTGCTCGCCGGCTTCGTCGGCGGGGCGCTGTGGGTCGCGATCCCCGCCTACCTGCGGGCCTACCGGGGCGTCAGCGAGGTCGTCACGACGCTCATGCTCAACTTCGTCGGCATCTACCTGATCAGCTACCTCATCGACCCGATCACCGGCCCGATCGGCGAGCGCAACGCCTCGTACGCCCAGTCGGCGCTCATCCAGGAGGCCGCACGGCTGCCGGTGCTGATCTCCGGGACGAGCCTCCATGCCGGGCTGCTGATGGGCATCGGCCTGGCCGTGGCGCTCCAGATCCTGCTTCGCTACACGGGCCTGGGCTTCCGGCTGCGGATGCTCGGCGGCAACCCCACGGCCGCCCGCTTCACCGGCATGAACAGCTCGCGGCAGATCGTCATCGCCATGCTCATCAGCGGTGGGATCGCCGGACTGGCCGGCGCCGGGGAGGTGATGGGTCTCCGGATGCGCCTGTACGACCACTTCTCGCCGGGCTACGGCTACGACGGCATCGCGGTCGCGCTGCTGGCGAACTCCAGCCCGCTCGGGGTCATCATCTCGGCGTCGTTCTTCGGCGCCCTGCGGGCCGGGGCCAACGCGATGCAGCAGGCGACCGGGATCGAGACGTCGCTGGTGCTCATCATCCAGGCGCTGACGATCCTGTTCGTGATCTTCGGGCCGCTGCGCGGCTGGGTGGCCACGCGGACGACCCGTCGCGCCGGACTGACGCCGGGAGGGTCCGAGAGTGCCCCTTGACCCGGCCTTCGTCACCGATTGGGGTAGCGCCAGCATCCGCCTCGCGACCCCGCTGCTCCTGGCCACGGTCGGCGGCGTCTTCGCCGAGCGGAGCGGGGTCTTCAACATCGGCATCGAGGGGATGATGCTCGTCGGGGCGTTCACGGCCGTCGCGACCAGCTACTACCTCGGTGCGAGCGCAGACCCGGCCGTGGTATCGCTCCTCGCCGCGCTGGCGGCGATGCTCGCGGGGGGCGGGATCGCGTTCATCCACGCCTTCCTCACCGTCACCCGGCGCGTCGACCAGATCATCACCGGCGCGGCGATCAACATCCTCGCCCTGGGCCTGACCAACACGCTGTTCCGTGCCATCTGGGGCGAGACCGGTCGGGAGCGGGTGGCCGGCTTCCCGGAGGTCCGGGTGCCGATCCTGGCCGACATCCCGATCGTGGGCCCGATCTTCTTCCAGCAGTCGCTCATCGTGTTCGTGGCCTACCTCGTACCGATCGTGGCGGCCTTCGTGCTGTTCCGAACGACATGGGGGCTCACCATCCGGGCGAGCGGCGACTTCCCTCTGGCCGTCGACACGGCGGGGCTCTCGGTCACCCGCGTCCGCTATGCCGCGGTACTGTTCGGCGGCACGATGGCCGGGCTCGCGGGCGCGGCGCTCGCTTTGGGGGCGATCCGCTACTTCACGCCGGGCATGACCGCCGGCCGTGGGTTCATCGTGCTTGGCGCGATCGTCGTAGGGCGCTGGCATCCGATGATCGCCGCGGGGGCCTGCCTGTTGTTCGGCGCCGCCGACGCGTTCCAGCTCCGGGCCCAGGCCCTGAACCTGGGCATCCCCTACCAGTTCTTCATCATGCTGCCATACGTCCTCGCGGTGGCCGCCGTCGCCGGAGCCATCGGACGAGCCAACCCGCCCCAACAGCTGGGGCGGCCGTACCGGCGCGAGGCCGGATGAGCCAGCGCGTTCCCCGACCATCGGCCATGGAGTTCGAGCAGGAGGTGGGATGACACAACGCACCGTCAGACGAGTGCTCATGCAGGAGCTGACGAGACCGGAGTACGAGGCGCGAGTCGGCGACTCCATCGTCATCCTGCCGGTGGGATCCACCGAGCAGCACGGGCCACATCTGCCGCTTGGCTCCGACGCGATCCAGGTCGAGGAGATCGCGCGCCGGGTCGCCCTGCGGCTGGGAGCGATCGTGGCACCGACGATCCCGTACGGCTACCGCTCGGCTCCGAGGAGTGGCGGGGGCGAGATCTTCAGCGGGACGACCAGCGTCACCGGTCAGACACTGATCCTCGTCGTGCGCGACATCCTCCAGGCACTGATCCGCCACGGGTCGCGGCGGATCGTGGTCCTCGACGGCCACTACGAGAACAACATGTTCCTGCACGAGGCGATCCACCTCGTGCTCGATGCAGGGGCGCCACCCGACCTGCGCATCCTCAAGATCCTGTGGGTGGATCCCATCCCCACCGAGACACTCGACCGGGCGTGGCCCGACGGCTTCCCCGGCTGGGCCCTGGAGCACGCGGCCCATCTCGAGACGTCCATGATGCTCGCCCTCCGGCCGGACCTCGTCCGCCGCGAGGAGATCCGTGAAGACGGCGTCGAGAGCCTGCCGCCCTACGACGTCTACCCCCAGGCACCCGATTTCGTCCCGGCCTCCGGTGTCCTGTCGGACCCCACCAGGGGTACGGCTGAGGCGGGCGACCTACTGCTGGCGTCGGCGGTCGACGGCCTCGTGGCCGTCATCGAGCGGGAGCTGGGTGCCGTGTCCAGCGCCGCTCGCTGACCCGAACCGAAGGAACGAAACGGAACCAAAGGAGGAGTTTCGAATGCTATCGCCCAGACGGTTCGCGGCCCTCGCCGCGACCCTGCTCGTCACCCTCGCTGCGACGGGCTGTTCTTCTTCACCGGCCGCGACGGGCACGCCGGCCGCGACGGGCACGCCGCTCGCGACGGGCACGCCGCTCGCGAGCGGCGGCGGAGGCGGCGTGAAGGTCGCCGCGCTGTTCCCCGGTCTCGTGGACGACCAGTCCTGGAACCAGGCCGGCTTCGAAGGCCTGAAGAAGGCCGAGGCCGGCGGTGCCACCATCGCTTACACGGAGAAGGTCACCCAGGACCAGCAGGTCGAGGTCTTCCGCAACTACGCCCAGCAGGGCATGAACATCGTCATCGGGCACGGCGGTGAGTACATGGACGCGGCCCTCCAGGTCGGGTCGGAGTTCCCGAGCGTGCAGTTCGTCGTGACGAACGGCAACAAGAGCGCCGCCAACGTCACCTCGCTGTCGCTCGGCTACGGGGACATGGGCTACCTGTCCGGCGTCCTCGCGTGCTCGATGACGAAGTCCAATAAGATCGGTCTGGTGGTCGGCGAGACGATCCCGATCGCCAACGATTCCATCAAGGGCTGGAAGGACGGCTGCGCCCGGATCAACCCGAACGCGGTGGTCACCGTCAGCATCACCGGCGACTGGGCAGATACCGACAAGGCCCGCGAGGCGGCGCTCGCCCTCGTGGCCGATGGCGCCGATGTCCTCGGACATCTGCTCGACGCGGCCGACGCCGGCGTCTTCGCCGCCGCCGAGGACAAGGGCGTCTACGCGATCGGCCTCTACGCGGATGAGAGCAGCCTCGGCCCGAAGTCCCACATCGGCGCGGCGCTCGCCGACGCGTCACTCGTGGTCTACAAGGCTGCCAGCGAGCCGCTCGACGGCAAGGTCCACAACGAGGGCGCCGCCGAGGGCGTCGTCAGCTTCGGCGCGTTCTCGGACAAGGTGCCGCAGGCGGTTCGCGACGCGGTGAAGGCCGCGGAGGACGACCTCAAGAGCGGCAAGACCCAGTTCTAGAGGCATCCAGCTCGCATCCCATTCTCGCCCGGCCGTCGTTCGCCTCTTGGCGGCCGGGCGACACCCCCATCGCAGACGGGAGGATCGCGCCGTGACACCCGAGGAACTCGGCCGGCTCAAGGGAGCCATGACTCCGCGCTATCCGTTCAGCGGCATCCCGTCCTTCCTGCGGGCGCCGATCGCCCCGGATCCGTCACGGGTCGATGGCGACGTGGCGGTGCTGGGCATCCCGACGGACGAAGGGTCGCCGTTCATGCCCGGGTCGCGCTTCGGCCCGCGCGGCATCCGCGAACACTCACTGCGCTTCGGGGAGCGCGGCTACTACGACCACCGCACTGGGAAGACGTACCTCGAGTACGAGCTCGAGCACGGCCGCGTGGTCGACGCCGGCGACGTCGACGTGCGCCCCACCGATGTGGAGGGCACCTTCGATGCGGTCACCGCCTCGATGCGCGGGCTCCTCGCCGCCGGCGCCCTGCCCGTGGTGCTGGGCGGCGACCATGCCATCACGTATCCGGTCGTGCGCGCCTATGAGCGGCCGCTGCACGTCGTGCACTTCGACGCCCACGTCGACTACTCGCCGTTCCGGCACGGCTTCCGCTACACGAACATGCACGCCTTCCGGCACATCCGCCAGATGGAACATGTCGAGAGCCTGACGCAGGTCGGCATCCGCAGCCTGCGCGACTCGCGCGAGGCGGTGGTCGACGCATTCCGGGACAACCGCGTGGTGGGCATGGAGGAGTTCCGTGACCTCGGTCCACGTGGGCTCGTGGAGTCGGTGCCGGCCGAGGCCGACTGCTACGTGAGCATCGACATCGACGTCCTCGATCTGCCGCTCGTCCCCGGGTGTGTCTCCGCGGAGCCGGACGGCCTCACCTACCCCGAGCTGCGGGAAGCCTTGGTCGCCCTGAGCGAGCGCACCTCGATCGTCGGCTTCGATCTCGTCGAGGTGAACCCGCTACTCGATATCGCGACGGGCATCACCTCCTACCTCGCCGCCCACACGATCATCGAGTTCCTCGGCCACATCTGCGATCAACCGCGCTGGATCGCCCGCCGCGAGGAGCGCGCGGAGATGCGCCGCGAGGCGTCTGGAGGGCCGGCCGCATGACCGCTCCGCTCGTCATCGACACGCACATGCACCTCTACCGCTCCGCGGAGGACGCCGCGCGGGCCAAGGCCTCGTACCAGATCTGGGAGTACGGGTCCCTGCCCGGCGTCCACTTCAGTGCCTACGGCGGCGACCCGGATGATGCACGGTCGGCGATGGCCGAGGCTGGCGCCAGCCATGCCGTCGTGGCCAACCTCCTCGACGCACCGACCCCCGGGGTGGAACCGCGCCAGGACCTGCTCGCCTACAACCGCTGGCTGTGCGACCTGGCCGCCAGATCCCCCCGGTTCATCCCCTATCTCGCCGTCGACGCCAACCTGATGGCGGTGCCCGACCTTGTTGCCCACATCCGCGCCATGGTCCTCGACCACGGCGCCCAGGGGATAAAGCTCCATCCCCCGCTGCAACGACTCGATCTCGCGGATCGCGCGTTCTGGCCCATCTTCGAGCTGTGCCGCGAGCTGGACATCGGCATCGTGTCCCATTCGGGGCCCAGCCGGAGCGGGATGCAGTTCGGCGAGCCGGACGCCTTCCGACCCGTCCTCGCCGCCCTCCCGGGGCTGCGCATCTGGCTCGCCCATCTTGGCGGCGCCGCCTGGCGTCAGGCCGCCGACGTCGCCCGCGACTTCCCCCACGTCTACTTCGACTGCTGCGAGATCGTGGAGTGGCTCGGCGCGCCCGGCGCACCGAGCCGCGAGGAGGCCGTGGCGCTGATCCGCGCGATCGGCGTGGAGCGCGTGATGATGGGCTCCGACTTCCCCTGGTACGACATCGATCACACCGTGGCCCGTATCTTTGAGCTTCCGGGGCTCGGCGAGGCCGAGGCCCGCTTGATCGTCGGCGAGAACGCCGCCCGCTTCCTCCGGATCGCCACCTGACCCGGGAGCGCGCGGCGACCGTCGACTCCGCGGGGCCGGCCGTCGATGAGGCGACCGACGTGACCCGCGGCGGCACGGGTGCTCGCCGCGGCACGGGGGCGGTCCGCAGCCCTGACATTCCGGCCGGCGGTCCAGCCCACGCTCGAGGAGTGGGTTGATGCGGCTATTCGCATCACCGACCGCATGGCCATCGGGCGTGGACCTCGGCGCGCCGATCCCCCTCAGCCGCGCTCTCGCCGGGGGTTGCGGCGGCGGCGAGCCGTCCGGTCCCCGCCGGGCGCCGACGGCTCCGGGGCGGCCGGAAGCTCCGGCAGTCGATCCTGGTCGATCAGCCCGGCACGGATGATCGAGCGCATCTCCGCGTCGAGAGCTGGGTCCGTCTCCAGCGGCCGGTACTCGGCCAGCCTCCGCTCCACCTCATCGCAGGCCCGCCCGTAGGCGTCCTTCCCGCCCCGCTTGATCCAGCCCTCGCGATTCTCGCGGTCGATGACGGGGCCGGTGAGGTACAGCTCCCGGGGCCAGTGCTCGAGCGTGTGCGAGGCCGTGATCAGGTGCTGGTCGGCCATCAGCTGGCGCACCAGGTCCCCGGCGGGCAGGTCGTCGAGCGGCCGCACCTCGCGGATGAAGTGGAGAGCCTGCCCACACATCTCGTCGTCGAAGACGAGCTTGGCCAGGCTGAAGACGAGCACGAAATCGAGCATGCCCGGTCCGGACACCGAGTTGACGCCGGCCAGGGCCGCCAGCAGGGCGCTGCCGAAGGTCTCGGCGCCGGCCTGCGCGTCGAGGAGCTTGGCATCGGAGAGAGCCATGTACGCCTGGCAGGGAAGCCCGAGAGTCTTCGCCACGGCCACGTAGGCCACGTCGAGGTGCAGCGCCTCGATGGCCGCCATCGGCGAGCTGGCGGACTTCATGTGAAAGGTCGCCGGCGCCCCGCCGAAGAGCACCGGCGCGCCGGGCCGGATGACCTGCGCCATGGTGATGCCGGCCAGCACGTCGACGGTGTGGAACACGGTGGCGCCGACGATGGTCACCGGCGCGATGAGGCCCATGAGCGTCACCGGCACGATCTCGACCGGGATGCCGGCCTCCACGCAGTCGATCAGGTTCTGGCAAGAGTCCTCGCTGTAGCGGAAGTTGCCCGTGGCCGTGATGGTGAAGATCGACATGGGCCGGGCGATGAGGTCGGCCCGGTCGCGCCGGAAGAGGCACATCATCTCGACCATGCGGGGCACGCCGTGCTCCGTGAACGCCCCCGAGACGACCGGCTTGCGCGAGTTCGTCAGGCACATGTAGAGGCGCCACGCGTCCGAAACCTGGGCCTCGATGTCGGCGTTGGTCGAGAAGGCCGTGGCGAGATAGGGGATGTTCTTCAGGCCGTCGCCGAGGCGCACGTACTCGACGAAGTCGGTGGAGTTCGCCAGGCGGGTCTCGCCGGTGCGGTGGTCGAGCACCTTGAGGCCGCTCGAACCGGGCACGAAGTGCACCCGATCCCCGCCGATGTCGGCATGCGGGTTGCCCTCGCGGTCGTGGAGGAGGAACGACGTGGGGGCGTCGGCGATGGCCCGTTCCACCACGTCGCGCGGGAAGAGCACGCGCCGGCCCGAGGCGTCGAGCGGGAGGCCGTGGTCCAGCAGCCGCTGACGCATGGCCGGACCGCGGATCTCCATGCCGGTCTCGGCCAGGATCCGCTTGGCCTCATCGAGGATCCGGGCGATGAGGTCGTCGCCCAGGACGTTGAGTGTGGGGCGCATCGGGGCCCATTCTGGCGGAGGGCCGAGGCGCCCGCAGCGGCACGGCGGTCGCCCGGGGTGCCGTCGGCGCCGCCCCGGTCGCGATCGGCCTCGGCGCGATGCATCGCCCTCGCCCCGCTGATGAACACGGCCGCATCAGAGGCCGCGCTGATGCTGCCATCGTCATCACGACCGGCAGTTGCGACCATGGACGGCACGACTGGAGGTGGCGACTGATGGGGCCGCGGCCGCGTGTCAACCTCGCGATCGCCAATGCGGTGGTCATCGCGCTCGCCTGCACGGGCCCGTCTGGCCTTGGTTAATCGACGCCTGCGCCGTCCTCGACCTCCACCAGCTCCGCTCCGGACTGATGCGCCCATCGGCATCGCCACCCCGATGCCAACCAGCGGAGCCACAGCCGGCCTGGGCCGCAAGGTGGTCGGCGCCGACCACCACCGTCTCGACGGCATCCCCGACAGCGTCGGCTGCGAGACGTAGGTTGGCTCCGCGCCCGTCCTGAGGTAAACTCCACGACCTGCCGCCGGCCGTCCCGCCGGACCCGTCCCGTGGGGGGACGAGAGGATCAACGCCATCGCCCGACGCGCAGTCGCCAGCGCCCTCGCGCTCCTTGTCCTCATCGCCGTCACCGCCGTCGCGGTCGGCGAGCGGGTCACGGGGGGGCGCCCTGCCCTGGCCCGGCTGGCCGGCCTCGCCCTGGTCGTCGGCCTGCTGACGATCGCCGCCGCCGATCCCCTCGCCGGCCCGACCCAGGCGCGCACCGCCCCCGTTTCCGAACGCACCTTCGCCCGCATCGCCGCCCTCTCGGGCCCGAGCTCCGTCCGACTCCCGAGCGTCGGTGCCCCCATCGGCACCCCCGTGATCAAGGACGGCCCCGACCTCCAGATACCCGCCCAGCCGGAGACGCCGCCCCACCCCGAGGTCGTCCGCTTCCGCCCCTTCGACCGAGCCGTCCAGGTCCGTCCCGACGCGCCGATCAGCGTCCGCTTCACCCAGCCGATGGACCATGCCTCGGCCCAGGCGGCGTTGCGGGTGAGCGGCCTGGACCTCACGCGCGGCCGTTTCCGCTGGGCCGAGAACGACACGGTGCTCGTCTTCACGCCGTCGATGCGGCTCGCCTACGGGAAGCGCTACACGCTGTCCCTGGCCGGCATCGCGCGATCGGCGGAGGGTATGCCGGTCGATGCGACCACGGCCGGGGTCGCATCCTCGTTCACGGTCATGCCGAAGCCGAAGCCGGCATCGCCGCAGGCCCAGGCCATGCGCCTGACCACGGGCGCGCGCTGGGCGTCGCCGCTGCGCGGCCCGATCACCCAGTATTTCGGCCAGCGCCTGACGAGGTACGGCTTCCACTTGGGCATCGACATCGACGCCAGCACCGGCGATCCCGTTCGGGCGGCCGCGACGGGCACCGTCATCGCGGCCGGCTGGGTGGACCGGTGCAGCGGCCTCGCCGTCGGGCTGGATCACGGCCGCGGCCTGTCCAGCTGGTACCACCACCTCTCGAGCGTTGGCGTGCGCGTCGGACAGCGGGTGTACGTGGGGTCGATCATCGGACGCGTCGGCAATACCGGCTGCAGCCTCGGCTCGCACCTGCACTTCGCCATCCGCCGCGGCGACACGTACGTCAACCCGCTGAGCTACGTGCGGCGCTGGTAGGTTCGGCCGGCAGCGACGACGCTCAGGAGGCCGACGAGGCAGCCCGCTAGTCCTCGCCGGAGAGCTCCTGCTGCCGCGCGGCCCAGTAGGCCCGCCAGTCGCCGTACTCGGAGATCTCGCGGTGGTGGCCCTCGGCCAGCTCGCGCGGGTAGAGGATGCCGGGCACGACGCGCCCGTCCTCCAGCTCCACCGGCCCGCGGTAGAGGTTCGGCGGCTCGCCGGCGTGGACGCGCTCCCAGACCTCGTCGGGCAGCTCGTACAGCTCGCCGGCCACGGAGACGCCGCCACTCTCCACGCGGAACATGCCCGGGTGCACGTCGCCGATCGAGAAGACGCGGTACTTGGGGGCGGTTCGGAAGGCGCCCAAGAACGTCGCCCCTTCGAGATTGGGATGCAGCTTCAGGCCGCGCATGAGCGTCCCGTTCACGAAGAGAAGCGTGGGCACGTTCGGACCTCTGAGCCGGGTCGAGGGGGATGGGGATGCCCCGGAGCGAGAGGGGAGTCCCGCTCCGGGGCAGGGAACATGCGTCCTGGCGATGCCAGCCGCTACATGGTTTCCTCCAACGGCGTCATCACGTCGCGCAGGCCCTTCGAGTTGAGGGTGCCTGCGCTGTACGAGACGATGGCGAAGACCACGGCCATGAAGATGTAGCCGACTGTCACCGCCGGCGAGACGTTCATGCCCACCTGGTCGGGCCCGTTGATGAGCCCGAAGAAGGAGAGCACGGCGGCGATGAGGGTGACCACTATTGCCCGGTTGAACTGCCGATCGATGACGAAGACCGCGATGGCGCCGAGCATCAGCCCGGCCAGCACGGCGCCGCCACCGAAGACGGTCATGCCCGTGTACACGACGCCGTTGTTCGCGAGGTTGTCGAGACCCACGGCCCCGGCATTCGTGCCGGCCGCCCCGAGCGAGTTGTCGACGAGCCCCTTGGCCCAGATGGCCACGTTGGGCAGGATGGCCAGGATCGCCGCCGGCGCATGCCGCGCGGGCGAGGCCTGGAACGCCTGGGCGCCGATGACCAACCCGATGAAGAGGAGGATCGGCACGAGGGCCTGGATGGGGATGAGGGCCAGCAGCAGGGCGGCCAGTCCGAGGAACGCGATGAGCGCCACGACGATGCCGGTCGCGAGCGAGTAGCCGATGCGACCGCCGACGGCCTTCCAGCCCGGATGGCCGATGTACACGGCCGGCGGGAAGGGCGAGCCGAGGAACGAGCCGACGACGGCGCCGATGCCGTCCGCCAGCAGGATGTGGCGCAGGTTGTAGTTGTCGCCGGCCGCCGAGGCGGACTCGACGTTATTCATGCCCTCGGTGAAGTTGTAGATGCCCAGCGGGATGGCCGTCGCAAGCAGCGGCCCGATGTTGCCGAGCCCGGTCAGGACGTCCGTTGACGGGATCGGGACGTTCAGCTTGATCTGCGTGAGGGCATCGGAAACCGGCGCCAGGGTGTTCGGCGTCTGGCCGGCCAGGACGGCGATCCAATAGAGCACCGCGCCGGACACGACGGCCGCCAGGCCGCCGGGGATCCCGAAGGGCAGCCGCACGTTGGCCGTCCAGCTGATGAGGATGATCGCGAAGGCGACGAAGGCGACCCAGGGGATGGGATCCCACATCTGGAACGCCGGCCGCATCGAGATGAAGGCGATCGAGATGCCGGCCAGGGTGCCCAGCATCGCCGCCCGCGGCGTGAACTTGCGGATCGTCGGGCCCACGAAGGCGCCGATGAGCACGATCACGCCGATGATGAAGGCCCAGGCCAGCCCCGCCTGCCAGGCCTTCACCCAGTCGCCCTCCTTGATGAGGACGGGCAGCATGATCACGAAGACGACGATGAACATGTGCGGCACGCTCGGCCCGTAGGGCATCGCGGCCACGTCATCGCGGCCTTCCTTCTTGGACAGCTGCCAGGCCAGGTAGGCGTAGAAGAGGTTGCCCAGCGGCAGGGCGATGCCCAGCGCCGGCAGGATCCGTCCGAAGACGGTGTCGCCCGGGATCTGGACCACGCCGAGGGACAGCCCCGACAGGACCAGCACGTTGAGCAGGACGTTGGTGCCCAGTCCAAAGAACGCGTTCAGGTCCCCGGGCACCCAGAGCTTGGGTTTGAACGAACCAGCCATCGCAGTCACGCGGTGGAACCTCCCTCTTTTCGCGCGGGGCCCCATCGGCCCCGCGAACTTCCCTCCGTCAACCCCCCTGGATCGGTGTCCGGTTCAGTCGATAGGCATCACGCCGGGGCCGCGGCCGCGGTGACCGCCGCCGGGAACTGCTTGCCGAGGGCGTCGAGGAAGCGCGTCGAGTCGCTCACGAAGCCGAAGATGCCGCCCTGTGCCTTGACCATATCCAGGGCTGCCTTCTGGAACTCCGGGAAGTAGCTGCCCACGCAGTCCTCCAGCACGCACGCGTCGTAGCCCCGGTCGTTGGCCTCGCGCACGGAGGTCTGGACGCAGACCTCCGTGGTCACGCCGCACACGATGAGCTGGCGGATGCCACGGTTCTTGAGGATCGAGTCGAGGTCGGTGGCGTAGAAGGCGCCCTTGCCCGGCTTGTCGATGATCGGCTCGCCGGCGATGGGGTAGACCTCGTCGACGATGTCGTGGCCGTACTCGCCGCGCACGAGGAGGCGGCCCATGGGCCC
>JBGPMJ010000041.1:0-11343 GCA_041486935.1 Candidatus Limnocylindria bacterium
CGCGGCCGCCCTCGACGCCGATGCCCGTGACGCGGTGCTCGGTCAGGATGCGCGCGCCGCGCGCCTTCGCTCCCGCGGCCAGGGCGAAGGCGAGGTTCGAGGGGTCGAGCCAGCCGTCGGTGGGCAGGAAGATGGCGCCCAGCACGCCCTCGGGGTCGAAGAGTGGGAAGAGATCGTGCGCCTCTTGCGTGGAAAGCAGCTCCAGGGGCAGGCCGAAGGTGCGCGCCCAGCCGACCTGGCGCCGCAGCTCCTCGAGGCGCGCCGGGGAGCTGGCCAGGCGCAGCGAGCCGACTTCGTGCCAGGAGACGTCCACGCCGGTCTCCGCGGTCAGGCGCCGGTACAGGCCGGCGCCGTACATCATCATCCGCGTGAGGGTCGTCGAACTGCGCAGCTGCCCCACCAGGCCGGCCGAATGGAACGTGGACCCGGACGTGAGCCCGGCGCGGTCCACCAGCACGACGTCGTGCCAGCCCAGCTCGGCGAGATGGTAGGCGATGCTGGTGCCGCCCACGCCGCCCCCGATCACGACCGCCTGTGCCTGCTCGACCATGCCGGAACGGAACCCTCCTGCTGTGGTGGGCGGGGCGCGGGGACGCCGCTACGGTAGCGCGAAGCTCCGCATGAGGTAGCGCTCCGCCGCGAGCATCGGCTCCGTCGCCGAGAGGATGGCCGGCGATCCATCGAGGCTCAGGCCGGCGCGCAGGAGCGCGGGCAGCGCCGCCGACGGGCCGGGCACGACGAGCTGCCAGCCGCCGGCGGGCTGGACCGTGGTCATGAGGTGGGCGACGACGCCCTCCAGCATGGATCCCTCGCGTACCACGACGGGCCCCAGGCGGCCGCTGGGCTGGGCATAGCCGTAGCCGATCACCGCCCCGCTGCGCCGGTGTCGGTAGAGCCAGCCGCGCCGCCCCTCGGCGCGGTCGTCGCGGTGGTCGACGGGCCGGCGGTGACCGACCGCGCCCAGGTCCAGCTCGTCGAGCGCGTCAGCCAGGACGATGCCCTCACCGGCCGCCTCGAGCGTCTCGAAAGCGGCCGCCTCGAGCGCGTCCGGCAGCGGCGCCAGCGCGCCCGGTCGGGGCGTGCCGGTCACGAGGTGGACGGGCACGCGCGGCACGAGCCCGTAGCGCGCGTAGAGACCTGTCGAAACCGGTTGGATGGCCTCGACGCACGTGGCCAGGACGCCGCCGTGAGCGCGCCAGGCGTCCGGTCCGCCGGTGGGGAACGTGCGCTCCAGGAGACGACGCCCCAGCCCCGCCGCCTGGAAGGCCGGCTCCACGAAGAGGAAGGCGAGGAACCAGAGCCGCTCGCGCTCGACGGCGATGCCGAAGGCGATGGTGCTTCCGTCCGCTTCGGCCAGCCAGGCGCCGGCCGGATGGCTGGCCGCGAGCCGGCCGAAGAGCCGCTCCATGGCCCCCTCGTTGCGCGGCCAGCGCCCCTCGCCGCGGCGGTCCTGAAGCTCCTCCATGGCCGCGTAGAAGACGGCCGTGCAGGCCGCCAGGTCGTCAGCGCCGATCGGCCGCAGGGTGGGCTCGGGCACTCGCTAGCCCGCCTCGACGCCAAGGGTGGCGAGCCGCTCGAGCTCGGCCTGCATGAATGCGTCGAGGTCTCCGTCCAGCACGGCCGCGGTGTTCGCGGTCTCGAACTCGGTGCGGTGGTCCTTGACCATCTGGTAGGGATGCAGGACGTAGGAGCGGATCTGGTTGCCCCAACCCGCCTCGACGTGCTCGCCGCGCAGCTCCGCCAGCTCCTTCTCGCGCTCTTCGAGGGCTCGCTCGAGCAGCCGCGCCCGGAGGATCTTCATGGCCGACTCGCGGTTCTGGACCTGCGAGCGCTCGTTCTGGCTCTGGGCCACGATACCGGTGGGAAGGTGGGTCAGGCGGACGGCCGAATCGGTCTTGTTGACGTGCTGTCCGCCGGCGCCGGTGGCGCGGTAGGTGTCGACGCGCAGGTCGTCGGGGTCGATCTCGACCTCCACGTCGTCCTCGACCTCGGGGAGCACCTCGATGAGGGCGAACGTCGTCTGGCGCCGCTTCTGCGAGTCGAAGGGGCTGATGCGCACGAGCCGGTGCACCCCGCGCTCGGCGCGCAGCCAGCCGTAGGCCGCCCGGCCGTTCACCTCGATCGTGGCGCTCTTGATGCCCGCCTGCTCGCCCTCCAGGCGATCGAGGATCTCCGTGGCGAAGCGGTGGCGCTCGGCCCAGCGCAGGTACATGCGCAGCAGCATCTCGGCCCAGTCGGTGGCCTCCGTTCCGCCCGCGCCGGCGCTGATGCTCAAGAGCGCGCTGCGCTCGTCAAAGGGGCCCGAGAAGAGGAGGCTCGTGCGCTGGCGCGCATAATCCGCGGCGAGCGCGACGTACTCCGCCTCGACGCCGGCCGCCAGCTCGGGGTCCACCGCCAGCAGCTCGTGGAGCTCCGCCAAGTCCCCGGCGCGACGCTCCAGGTCCCGCCACGTGCGCAGTTCCTGGCGCAGCCCATCCGCCTCTCGCTGGACCTTCTGGGCCGCCCGCTGGTCGTCCCAGAAGCCGGGTTCGGACGCTCGCGCCTCGAGCGCGGCTAGCGTCGCCTCCCTGGTCCCGAGGTCAAAGACGCCCCGAGGTCGCGCGGATCCGCTCGACGAGATCGCGAACGTCTGAAGCGTCCACTATCCACGACCTCGCAGGTCCTGGAGGAGCAGCGGCCGCAGTTCGATGATCCGCAGGGCCGTCTTGCTTCTCGCGACGACGGGGTTCACACAGGGACAATAGCCGTTGTGGATGCAAACGCCACAGTTGCCGTCACAGTCGAGCCACGCGGCGTAGCTGCATTTCCGGCAGTCGCGCTCGCAGGCGATGAGGTCGACGAACTCGTCGTCGACGGCACCCGACTTCAAGCGATCCTCGCTCCCTCGATGGGCCTCCACGCGACGCCGGGGCGCTGCGCGCCGGAAGGCAAACCGAACGCCGGAAGGGCGACCTCCGGCGTGTTTCAGCGAGTATACGGAGGCGCCCCCCGCGCCTCAATAGGTTCGAACCGGGAAAAAAGGTGAAAAGGCCACGAAATCCGCCTTCACGGCCCGAAGAAGTAGTCGCCCAGCGCCGCCAGCTCATGCAGCGTCGCCGCGAGGCGGGGCCCCGGCTCGAGGTCGGCGGGGCTGGTCCGGGTCGGCGATCCGTGGCCGGCGATGCCCAGGTCGTGGGCCACGATGAGGACGCGCAGCATGTGCGTCCGGTCGCTCACGAACAGGGGCCGATCGAGGCCGTTGCCACGCAACAGCACGGCGACGTTGGCCAGCGACTCGCGCGTATCGCGCCCGGTCGTCTCGGCCAGGATGCGATCCGCCGCCACGCCGTGCTCCACGGCGTAGGCTCGCGCTACCTCCGCCTCGGAGAACCGGTCGCCTGGTTGGCCGCCCCCGGTCACCACGAGCCACGGCGCGGCGCCGTTGAGGACCAGCTCGACGGCGTGGTCGAGCCGGGCCCTGAAGACCGTCGAGGGGACCCCGCCGTACTGTGCCGCGCCGAGGACCACGACCGCGTCCACGGGCACGGCGCGTTCGTCGCGCTCACCCTGCTGCCAGATGCGGAAGGTGGTGTAGCCGGCGAGGAGTGCGAGGCCGAGAAGGGCTGACAGGGTCAGCCGAACGAGGTCGCGGCTCAGCGACCGTGGCACTTCTTGTACTTCAGCCCGCTGCCGCAGTGGCAGGGGTCGTTGCGGCCGATCTTCGGGGCGCCCCCCGGCGTCGCGCCGGCCGGCCTGCGGACCTCGTCGCCCAGCTGCTCGCGCATGGCCTTGGGGCGGGCGGTCGCGGCGATCCCGGGCACGAGCGGGGCCGTGGCGGACGCGGTCGCGGCGACCTTCGCCGCGCTGCCCGCGGCGTCGGTCGCGGACGCGGCGCCGGGCTGCGCCCCATCCCCGTCCGTGGCGCGCGACGGCTGACCCGGCCCTGGCAGCGGCGTGGTCGCCGGCTGGCGCGTCACGCTGACGCGGAAGATCGTCGTCGCGACCTGGCGCTGGATGAAGCCGCGCAGCTCCTCGTAGAGCTCGAAGGCCACCTTGCGGAAGGCGTTCAACGGGTCCTCGCCGCTGTAACCGCGCAGGCCGATGCCGCGGCGCATATCGTCGAGCTCGGTGAGGTGTTCGACCCACAGCGAATCGATCGTGCGCAGCAGCACCAGCCGCTCCACAAGGGCCCAGGTCTCGGGGCCGTACTCGGCCTCCTTGCGCTCGAGGAGCTCGTCGGCATGGGCCCGCAGCCGCTCCTCGATGGCGGCGCGCGTGCCGGCCTCCCAGAGGGCATCGACGGCGGCCACGGTGGGCTCGAAGCCCATCGCCTGCAGGGCCCGCGAGAGGCCCTCGACGTCCCAGTCGTCGGGCTCGACCGCGGCCAGGTGCTCGTCGAGGAGGCCGTCGATCTCCTGGTCGACGAAGCCCCGGATGGTGTCGGTCAGGTCCTCGTTGTGAAGCACCTTGTCGCGCTCGGCGTAGATCGTCTCGCGCTGCTTGTTGATGACGTCGTCGAACTCGACGACGCGCTTGCGCATGTCGAAGTTGAAGCCCTCGACGCGGGTCTGCGAGCTCTCGATGGTCTTGGAGACCATGCCCGACTCGATGGCCATGTCGTCCTCGAGCCCGAGCCGCGACATGAGCCCGGCCACGCGATCGCCGGCGAAGCGCTTGAGGAGCGGATCCTCGAGCGAGAGGTAGAAACGCGACGAGCCCGGGTCACCCTGGCGGCCCGCCCGGCCGCGCAGCTGGTTGTCGATGCGCCGGCTGTCGTGGCGCTCGGTGCCGATGATGTGCAGACCACCCGCCGTCACGACCCGCTCGTGGTCCTCGGCGCACTGCCGCCGCGCCTCATCCAGCGCCGCCCGGTAGACCTCGGGCGACGCCTCGGCCGGGTTGATGCCCTTTCGATGGAGCATCTCCGAGGCGAGCCCGGCCGGATTGCCGCCGAGCAGGATGTCCGTGCCGCGGCCGGCCATGTTCGTGGCGATGGTGACCGCACCGCTGTGCCCCGCCTGGGCCACGATGGGGGCCTCCTTCTCGTGGAGCTTGGCGTTGAGGACCTCGTGGGCGATGCCGTCGCGGCGCAGCATCTCCGAGAGGACCTCGCTCTTCTCGACGCTGACCGTGCCCACCAGGACCGGGCGCCCGGTGGCCCGGACCTCCTCGATCTCCTTGATCAGGGCCCGGAACTTCGAGGGCTCGTCGCGGTAGACGAGATCCGAGTCGTCTTCCCGGATCATCGGCCGGTGGGGCGGCACGGCCACCACCTCGAGGCCGTAGATCTTGTAGAACTCTTCGTGCTCGGTCATCGCCGTGCCGGTCATGCCCGACAGCTTGTCGTAGAGCCGGAAGTAGTTTTGGAACGTGATCGTGGCCAGCGTCACCGACTCGCGCTGGACACGCAGGCCCTCCTGGGCCTCGATGGCCTGGTGCAGGCCCTCCGACCAGCGCCGGCCGGGCATCTGGCGGCCGGTGAACTCGTCGACGATGACGATCTCGCCGTCGCGCACGAGGTAGTCGCGGTCGCGCCGGTACAGCGCGTGAGCCCGCAACGCCTGCTCGAAGTGCCGGGCCAGCCGCGGATCGGCCGCGTAGAGGTTGGCCACGCCGAGCATCTTCTCGATCTTGTCCACGCCCTCCTCGGTGGGCGAGACGGCGTGGTCCTTGAGGTCCACGAAGTAATCGCCGCCCTCCTCGGCGCCGTCCGGACGCGGGGTCAGGCGAGGCACGAGGCGCGCGAACTGGTAGTAGAGGTCGCCCGACTCTTCGGCCTGGCCGCTGATGATGAGCGGCGTGCGCGCTTCGTCGATGAGGATGTTGTCGACCTCGTCGATGATGGCGAAGGAACGCCCGCGCTGCACCCGCTGGTCCAGCTCGGTGACCATGTTGTCGCGGAGGTAGTCGAAGCCGAACTCGTTGTTCGTGCCGTAGGTCACGTCCGCGGCGTAGCCCTCTGCCCGGGCGCAGGGCCGCAGGTACATCAGCTTCTCGTCGCTGCCGCGGTGCTCCGGGTCGAAGAGAAAGGCGGCGTCGTGCTGGATGATCCCGACGCTGAGGCCGAGGCCGTGGAAGATCGGGCCCATCCACTGCGGGTCGCGCTTGGCGAGGTAGTCGTTGACGGTCACCACGTGCACGCCGCGGCCCGACATGGCATTGAGTGCGGCGGCCATGGGCGCCACGAGCGTCTTGCCCTCGCCGGTGCGCATCTCGGCGATCTTGCCCTCGTGGAGAACGACCGCACCCATCAACTGGACATCGAAGTGGCGCATCTCGAGTCGCCGGCGGCTCACCTCGCGGACCGCCGCGAAGACCTCCGGCATGGCCTCGTCGAGGACCTCCTGGAGGCGCTCCTTGTCCTCCCTGCGCCGCGCCCGCGCGGCCTCGCGGCGGCGCTCGGCCTCGGGATGCTCCAACTCGTCCTCGGACGGTGCCGAGGGGGCGGCATCCTGGCGGATCTCATCGCGCAGCGCGACCATGCGCTCGCGGATGGCCTCGTCGGAGAGGGCCTGGAACTCGGCCTCCAGGCCGTTCACCTCGTCCACGACCGGTCGCAGGTGACGGAGCTCGCGTTCGTTCGAGTCGGCGAACCGCGACAGGAAGTTCTTCATCGGACGGCCAAGTATAGTGCCGGGTCCCTCTCGGGCCCCCCAGGGCCGGGGGTCAGCCCCAGAAGCCGATGCCGTAGCCGATGACGAGCAGCACGAAAGTCAGCGCCGCGAGGCCGCCGAAGAGGAGGACCGCCCCCAGCGGGCCGGCCTCCTGCCCTTCCGGGTTCTCGAGCGGCGCGGCGTTCCAGCGCGACGAGCGTAGCCGATGTCGCCAGCTCTTCTGCTCGACGGGGCTCGGCTCGAGGCCGCTCGTCACGGGCCGGTAGAGCTTCAGACTCACGGGTCGTCGTCCCTCGCTTCAGGGGTTGCCGGCAGTGGCCGGGGTGGGCTCGGGCCGGCTGGAGATGGTGCGCATGCCGCCGTCCTCCCACAGGACCATCTCCTGCACGAGCTGGATCTCGCTCGAGAAGAGCGCCCCGACCGACTGCCCGTAGTGGATGCGCCGGATGGCCTCGCCGACGAGCGGCGCGATGGAGAGCGTCTTGATGACCGGGATTCGCTTGTACGGGGGCAGCGGGATGGTATCGGTCACCACGACCTCGCGCAGGACCGACTCACGGATGCGCTCCACGGCCGGGTCTGACAGTACGCCGTGGGTGGCGCAGGCGTAGATCTCGTCGGCGCCCTCGCGCTGCAGCGCGTGGAGCACCTCCAAGAGCGTGCCCCCGGTGTCGATCTCGTCGTCCACGATGATCGCCCGCTTCCCGCGCACCTCGCCGATGACGTTCATCAGCTCCGCCCGGTCGAGGTTGCCGACGCGGCGCTTCTCGATGACCGCCAGCGGCGCGTCGAGCAGCTCGGCGAACGTGCGCGCCCGCTTGGCGAAGCCGAGGTCGGTGACCACGACGATGTTCTCGAGCTGCTTCTGGCGGAAGTAGTTGCTCAGCAGGTGGACCGCCGTCAGCTCGTCCACGGGGATGTTGAAGAAGCCCTGGATCTGGCCCTGGTGGAGGTCCATGGTCAGCACGCGGTCCGCGCCGGCCACCTGGATCATGTCGGCCACGAGGCGCGCCGTGATGGGCACGCGCGGCTGGTCCTTCTTGTCCGAGCGGCCGTAGGCGTAGTAGGGCACCACGGCTGTGATCCGCCCGGCGCTGGCGCGCTTGAAGGCGTCGATCATGATCAGCAGCTCCATGATCGACTTCTGGACCGGTGAGCAGGTGGGCTGGACGAGGTAAACGTCCCTCTCGCGAACGTTGTCCAGGATCTTGACGAAGATGTTCTCGTTGGCGAACTCGAAGACCTCCGCCCGCCCCAGCTCCTTGCCGAGGTAGCGGCAGATCTTCTTCGCCAGGTCCTGGTTGGCGTTGCCCGCGTAGAGGCCGAAGTCCTCCCCGAGGCCCGCCTGGCCGGCCGCGCCGAAGTCGCTCAAGGGGTCGCTCGCTCCCGGATCACCGTGCCGCACCTCACGTCTCCACCGGGCTCCCGTCTCCGGCGGGGGCGTCATTGTCGCCCATCGACCGCTGCTCCGCCAGCCCCGCCCGGAAGACGGCGATGCCGGCCACCGTGTCGCCCTCGTTGAGGCGCATGACGATGACGCCGCGTGCCTGGCTGCCGTAGCGGTTGATCGACATCACGTCGGTGCGCACGACCTGCCCGCCGGCGCTGATGAGCAGCAGCTCCTCGTCCTGCTCGGTGACCAGCTCCACCGCCGCCACGTCGCCGGTCTTGCTGCCCTCGAGCGAGATGAGGCGGACACCCTGCGTGGGCCGGTGCATGCGGCGGAACTCGGAGAGCGAGACGCGCTTGCCGTAGCCGGTCTCGGTGAGCACGAGCAGGTCGGCGTCGGGGCGCACCACGCTCATGCCCACGACCCGGTCGCCGGCCCTGGCCAGGCGGATGCCGATGACGCCGGCCGCGTCGCGGCCCATCGCCCGGACCTCGGTCTCATTGAAGCGGGCGATGCGCCCCAACTGCGTGGTCAGCACGAAGTCATCGCTGCCCGACGAGACCTCCACCCAGACCAGGTCGTCGCCCTCGTTGACCGTGATGGCCCGGATGCCCGAGGAGCGGACCCGTTCGAACTGCTCGATGGGCGTCTTCTTGATCATCCCGCGGCGGGTGGCCATGACGAGGTTGTGGCCCCGCTCGAAGTTCGGGGTGGTCAGGACGGCCAGCACCAGCTCGCCCGACTCCACCTGGACGCCCTCGAGGTTGATGATGGGGATGCCCTTGGCCGTGCGGCTCGCATCGGGCGCCTGGAAGACCTTGGAGCTGAATACGCGGCCGCGGTTGGTGAAGAAGAGCGCCCAGTCGTGGGTGTTGGCCACGAGCAGGTGCTCGAGCGCGTCCTCTTCGACGGTCCGGGCGCCGATGATGCCCTTGCCGCCGCGTGCCTGGCGGCGGTAGGTGGCCAGCGGCTGGCGCTTGATGTAGCCGCGGCCGGAGACGGTGATGACGACATCCTCGTCGGCGATGAGGTCCTCGTCGGTCATCTCGCGGCTGGCGTCGTCGTGGACGCGCGTGCGCCGGTCACCGGCGTACTTGCGGGCCAGCTCGGCGAGCTCCTCCTTGATGATGCCCAGGATGCGCTGCGGGTTGGACAGGATGTCCTCCAGCTCGGCGATGAGCTGGATGATCACGAGGTACTCGTCCTCGATCTTCTTGCGCTCCAGCGCGGCCAGGCGGCGCAGCTGCATCTCGAGGAT
Organism: Candidatus Limnocylindria bacterium; assembly: GCA_041486935.1. Taxonomy (GTDB): domain Bacteria; phylum Chloroflexota; class Limnocylindria; order Limnocylindrales; family CSP1-4; genus CSP1-4. The sequence goes on from JBGPMJ010000041.1 coordinate 9,242, forward strand.
GGCGTTCGCCTGGATCTCGGTCAGCTCGAAGCGCGCGATGAGGTTGCCGCGCGCCGCCTCGACATCGGCCGACTCGCGGATCGTCTTGATGACCGCGTCGAGGTTGTCGAGCGCGATCTTCAGCCCCTCGAGGATGTGCGCCCGGTCGCGCGCTTTGCCCAGGTCGAACTCGGTGCGCCGGCGGACGACCTCGCGCCGCCAGTCGACATGGTGCTGCAGGACCGACTTCAGCGGCAGCGTCTGCGGCTGCCCGTCCACGAGCGCCAGCATGTTCATGTTGAAGGCGAGCTGGAGCGGGGTGTGCTTGAACAGGTTGTTGAGGACCTTGTGAGGGTTGGCATCCCGCTTGCACTCGATGACCAGGCGCATCCCGTCGCGGTCGGACTCGTCACGCAGGTCGGCGATGCCCTCGATCTTCTTGCCCTGGACGAGGTCCGCGATCTTCTCGATGAGGCTGGCCTTGTTGACCTGGTACGGCAGCTCCGTGACGACGATGGCGGTGCGGTTCTGGCGTGTCTCCTCGAAGGCGCACTGGGCGCGCATGACGACGCGACCTCGACCGTGGGCGTACATCTCGCGGATGGCGTCCACGCGCTCTTGCTGGCCGGTCAGGGCGTTGCGCCGGTCCTCATAGCGGAAGATCGTGCCGCCGGTCGGGAAGTCCGGGCCGCGGACGTACTGGCACAGCTCGTCGGAGGTGAGCGTGGGATCGTCGATGAGCGCGACGGTGGCGTCCACGATCTCGCCCAGGTGGTGAGGCGGGATGTTCGTGGCCATGCCCACGGCGATGCCGGACGAGCCGTTGATGAGCAGGTTGGGCAGCTTCGCCGGCAGCACCGAGGGCTGCTGTCGCGTGCCGTCGTAGTTGTCGACGAAGTCGACCGTCTCCTTGTCGATGTCCGCCAGCAGCTCCGCGGCGATGGCCGTCATGCGCGCCTCGGTGTAGCGCATCGCCGCCGGCGGATCGCCGTCGACCGAGCCGAAGTTGCCCTGCCCGTCGACGAGGGGGTAGCGCATCGAGAAGTCCTGGGCGAGCCGCACGAGGGCGTCGTAGAGGGCCACGTCGCCGTGCGGGTGGTACTTGCCCATCACCTCGCCCACGATCGCCGCGCACTTCCGATACGCGGAGCTCGCGGAGAGGTTCATCTCGTTCATCGTGAAGAGGATCCGGCGATGCACCGGCTTGAGGCCGTCGCGAACGTCCGGCAGGGCGCGGCTGACGATGACGCTCATCGCGTAGTCGAGGTAGCTCGTGCGCAGCTCGTCCTCGATGCGGATCCGTCGAACATTGCCGATGTCGTCGGTCACTCGCTCAGGCTCCTATGGCTCGGGTCAACGGGGAGGTCGCGGACGTCGGGCAGGCCGCCCGCGATGAAGGCCAGCGCGGCGGCCTGGGCGCGGCTCGTGGTCGGTGCGCCGGGGCGGCGTCGAAGTCCGGCCAGCAGCGGGCGCAGCTCGGCGGCCAGGGCGAGGTCGGCGCGGGCGCCGGTGAGCGCGTCGCGCACCACCCAGGCCCGCGCGCCGTCGTCCGCCGCGCGGGCGCGAGCCGCCTCACGGCGCAGGAGGGCGGCCACGCCGGCCGGATCCACCTCGCGCCACGAGCGGAGGGCCCAGGAGAGCGCCCTCTGGACGTCGGGCTCGGCCTCGCCGATCATCGCTTCGATGATCGGCAACCCCGGTCGCGCCGCGAGGGCGGCACGTCGGGCCGATGGCAGGCGGGACGGCAACTGCGCCAGCGTGGAGCCGACCAGGCGCCGCTCCCAGCGGTGGGGCGAGTAGACGAGCAACTCGAGTTCCGCCCAGCGGAAGGGCTCGAGGAGCACACCCACAGCGACCACGCCGGCCAGCGAGTCGACGCTGATCCAATCGCCGGCGGCCCGGGCGAGGCGGCGGATGAGCTGCCAGCTGCGCTCGGGGTCGGCGGGCAGGCTGCGCCGCAACGGCACGTGGGCGAAGAGGCGGACCTCGAACGGCCGCGCCGCGGAGAGGGCCTGGGCCAGGTCGAGGGCCAGCGCCGGGGAGGTCTCCGCGAGCGGGCGCCGGAGGGCCCGCTGGACGGCCTGCACGAGCGGCCAGCGCACGCCGATCACGTCGGCGGCCCC
>JBGPMJ010000042.1:0-11340 GCA_041486935.1 Candidatus Limnocylindria bacterium
CGATGAACTTGTCGGCGTCGGTGTTGATGCCCAGGTCCACGACCTCGAAGCCGGCGCCCTCGAGCATCATCCCCACGAGGTTCTTGCCGATGTCGTGGATGTCGCCCTTCACCGTCCCGATGACGACCTTGCCCACCGGCTCGGCGCCGCTCGCCGCAAGGAGCGGGCGGAGGATCTCCATGCCGGCCTTCATCGCGTTCGCGGCGAGGAGCACCTCGGGGACGAAGAGGATGCCGTCGCGGAAGTCGATGCCCACGATCTTCATGCCCGCCACGAGCGCATCGTCGAGGACACGCGTGGCGGCCCAGCCGCGGTCGAGCAGGATCCGCGTGCCCTGGACGATCTCGTCCTTCATCCCGTCGTAGAGATCGTTGTGCATCTGCTCGGCCAGCTCCTCGTCGGAGAGGGCGGCGAGGTCGATCTCCTCGTAGTCGTCCTGGGCCATGGATCGGTGACTCCTTGTCAGGCCGGGGTCCACGATACGGAACGGTGCCGTATGATGGAACGAGTGCTAGCCTAGCGGACAAGGGAGTCGATGTCCAGAGTCCAGTCCATCGAGCGGGCCTTCGCCGTCCTCGACGCGCTCGTCGACGGGCCGCTTGGGGTGACCGATGTGGCCGGCCGTGCCGGGGTGCCCAAGAGCACGGCCGCCCGACTGCTGAGCGCTCTCCAGACCGAGGGGGCCGTGGAGCAGCTGCCGGGCGACGCCCGGTATCGCCTCGGCCGTCGGCTGGCCGCGCTGGCGTCCGGCCTGCGCGACATGCGTGGCCTGGTGGCCGTCGCGCGTCCGACCCTGGTGGAGCTGGCCGAGGCGACGGGCGAGGCGGCAGGCCTGTCGGTCGCCGACGGCTTCACCGTGCACTATGTCGACCAGGTCGACTCGCCGAACCCGGTCCAGGTACGCGACTGGACCGGCAGCCGGATCCCCATGCATGCCGTCTCGTCCGGCCAGGTCTTCCTGGCCTTCCTGCCGGCGTCCGCCCTGGCGCGCTTCCTCGCCACCCCGCTCGAGCCCTTCACTCCGCGCACGATCACCGACGCGAGCGCCCTCCTCGAGCGCCTGCGCGAGGTGCGCCGGGACGGCTGCGCCTGGGTTCGCGAGGAGTTCGCGGAGGGCATCACGTCCGTGGCGGCGCCGGTGGGCGCCGCCGATGGTGAGGTCGTGGCTGCCGTCCACGTCCACGGCCCGTCGTATCGCTTCCCGGTGGCCGGCTCGGAGCCGCGGATCGCCGCTGCCGTGACGGCGGCCGCGGCCGCGATCGGGGCGCGCCTCCGCGGCTGAGCCGGGCGTCGCCTGGCGGGCCCGTCGGGCCTACCCCGTCAGCGCGTGGCCGCGTCCATGGCCAGCGCGACCGCCTCTTCGACGGTCAGTGCCCGGCCCGCCTCCATGGCCTCGGCGAGGGCGGCCTCGTCGAGCCGCGCGCGGATGAGGGTGAGCGTCTCCTCGTCCCGCTCGAGTTCATACTGGCGGCTGACGCCGAGCTCCTCGCCCAGCGCCTGCGACCTGGCGAGCAATCGGGCGGCCGCCTCGGGCCGGTCGGCCGCGGCGAGGATGCGGGCGAAGCGGCTGAGGTCCCCCACGATCTCGACGCGCTGGCCGAGGTCGAGGTTGATGCGATGGGCCTTCTCGACCATGGTGAGGGCGTCGCCGATCCGGCCATCGAGCCGCGCCCAATACGCCAGCGAGTGGAGCGCCATGACCTCCATTCGTCGATTACCCGTGGCGCGAGCTCCATCCAGGGTCGCCCCATGGAGGGGCAGCGCCCGCTCGCGGTCACCAAGTTCTTCGTAGGTCCCTGCAAGCGCGTCCGTCACCAGCAGGACGTAGTGGTCGTCGCCCAGCTCACGGAAGGCCTCCAGGCTTTCCTCGAACAGCTGGCGCGCCGTGTCCCAGTCGTGGTCAAGGCTGGCGGTGCTGCCGAGCAGGAAGACGGAGTTGGCGACGCCCCAGGCATCGCCGAGCGCTCTGAACAAGTTGAGCGCCTCCTCGTCGAAGCGCCTCGCGGCGGCGATGTCCCCGTACTCCGCCGTCATGCCTCCCGCGCCATTGAGGGCCCTGCCCCGGGACGCCGTCGGACTCGCATCGGTGGCCAGCGCGGCCTCAAGCCGACGTCGGCCTTCCGGGATGTGGCCCCGCTGGTACCAGAACTTCCAGAGGGCTCCGGCGAGCTGGAGCGCGAGCTGCGTCTCGCCCGCTGCCGCCAGTCGATCCAACGCCGCGCGCAGGTTGTCGTGCTCGGCCTCGAGCCGGTCGAGCCAGGCCTTCGGGTCGCCCTTGAGGTTCGGGTACGCGGCCTCGGCGAGGGCCACGAATTGCTCGGCGTGGCGGCGCTGGACAGCCTCGGTCTCGCCCGCCGCCTGGAGCCGCTCGGCGGCGTACTGGCGGATGGTCTCGAGCATGCGGAACCGGTCGTCGACGTGGCGCAGGAGGCTCTTGTCGACGAGCGACTGGACCGTGTCCAGGTCCGCGCCCGCCACGTCCCCGGCGGCTTCGAGCGTACAACCGCCGCGGAAGACGGCGAAGCGGCGGAAGACGACCTGCTCGTCGGGGGTGAGGAGGTCGTGGCTCCAGTCGATCGCGCCGCGCAGTGTGCGCTGGCGCTCGGACAGGTCGCGTGCGCCGCCGGTCAGGAGCACGAGTCGCTGCTCGAGCCGTTCCAGGATCTGCGCGGGTGAGAGCGCCTTCACTCGCGCCGCCGCCAGTTCGATGGCCAGGGGCAGGTCGTCGAGCCGCCGGCAGATCTCGACCACCGTCTCGTCGGCGGCGACGTCGGCCCCGACGGCCCGTGCCCGGGTGAGAAAGAGCTCGACCCCCTCGTCCCGCGCGAGCGGCGGCACCGGATATTCGTGCTCGCCGCCGATGTGGAGCGGCTCGCGGCTCGTCGCCAGGAGGTCGAGATGAGGGCACATGGCCAACACGACGGACAGGTCGACGGCCGCCTCGACGACCTGCTCGAAGTTGTCGAAGATCAGGAGCATCGACCGATCGGCGATGTGCTCGGCCAGGCCGTTCTTCGAGCCGATGACCCGGCCGGCCGTCTCCGTGACGAGCTTCGGGTCCCGTAGTGGCGCGAGCGGCACCCACCAGACCCCGTCCGGGTAGCGCTCACCGAGGGCGGCGGCCGCGTGCATCGAGAGGCGCGTCTTGCCGGTGCCACCCGGGCCGGTCAGGGTCACCAGGCGGACGTCCTCGCGGGTCAGCAGCGCGACGACCTCGGCGACCTCGCGTTCGCGGCCAAGGAACGGCGTGACAGGGATCGGCAGGTTCGTGCGGTAGAGGGAGCGGAGCGGCGGGAATTCAGCGTCGCCGAGCTGGTAGATCCGCTCCGGCGCCGAGAGGTCCTTGAGGCGGTGCTCGCCCAGGTCGCGCAGCCCATCCTTCCCTACCAAGGCGGCGGTGGCCGTTGAGATGAGCACCTGGCCGCCGTGACCGGCCGCGGCGATCCTTGCCGCGCGGTGAACGTCGCGCCCGACGTAGCCCTCTGCCGTCAGCAGCGGCGTGCCCGTGTGGAGTCCCATGCGCAGCCGGATGGGCCCCCCGTCGAGTGCATCCCGGGCCGCCATCGCGGCGGCCAGCGCTCCCGGCGCCGTCGGGAAGGCTACGAAGAAGGCGTCGCCCTGCGTGTCGACCTCGACCCCGCCGTGCGCACCGAACGCCTCGCGGACCAGGCGCCGATGCTCGGCCAGCGCCGCCGCGTAGGCCTCGGTGCCCACGTCGTGGAGCAGCCGGGTCGAGCCCTCCACGTCGGTGAAGAGGAAGGTGACGGTGCCTCCGGGCAGGTCACGAGCCATCAAGGGCGGTGCCTCCTAGGCTCCGCGAGCCCGCCTGATCTCGGCACTGAGCGCGGGCACGATCGTGCGCAGGTCCCCGATGACCGCGTAGGTCGCCTTCTCCATGATCGGCGCCTCCGGGTCGCTGTTGATGGCGAGGATCTGCTTGGCGGCCTTGCAGCCGACGATGTGCTGGATGGCCCCGCTGATGCCGCAGGCGATGTAGAGGTCGGGCGCGATGCGCAGGCCAGTCTGGCCGATCTGCTCCGCGTGCGGCCGCCAGCCCGCGCTGGTGACGGCGCGCGAGACGCCCACGGCGCCGCCCAGCAGGCGGGCCAGCTCCTCGAGGTCGGCGAAGCCCTCGGCGCCGCCCACCCCGCGCCCGCCACCCACCACGACCCGGGCATCGGTCAGCGAGACCCGGCCCGGATCGGCCGCGACCCGGCCGCTCACGCGAACCCGCAGGTCCCTTTCGGACAGCGCCGGCGTGAACCGCTCGATGGCCGTTGCGCCGGCCGCCGCGGTCTCCTCGATCGTCACGGCGTGGGGCGCGACCGTCAGCAGCCACACGGGTCCGTCGAGCCAGGCGTCCTCGAGCAGGCTCCCGGCCCAGCGCTGGCGGGTGATCCCGAACCGGTCTCCGGGGCGGACATCGGTGCAGTTCGCCGCCAGGGCCAGGCTCGCCCGCGCGGCCACGTGCGCCATGACCTCGTTGCCACGCTCGCTGCCGGCGGCGATGACGACCGTCGGGGAGCGCTGGGCCATCACCTGCAGGAGGCTGGCTGCCCAGGCCTCGGGGGCATACTCGTCGAGGCCTTCGTGCTCGACGACCGTCGCCGTGGAGACCCCGTGGGCCGCCAGCGCGGCGGCCGCGGTGCGTCCCTCGTCCCCGAAGAGGACGGCATGGACCGGCCCGCCCGCGGCCCCGGCGACCTCGGCCAGGCGACGCGCTAGCGCCAGCATCTCGAGGGAGAGCCGGTCCGGGCTGCCGCCGACCTGCTCGACGAGCACGAGGATCACGGCGCGAGAACGCCCAGCTGGCGCAGCACCTCGACGACCCGCGGGGCGGCGGCGGGGCCGGTGCCCAGGATCTCCACGGCGCTGCCCTGCTCCTCGGGCAGCCGCAGCCGGACCTTATCCGGCCCGGCCGGGCGCCACTCCGGCACGTTGCGCTCGACCTCCTTCTTGCGCGCCCGTAGGCGACCGGGGACGGACGGATAACGGGGCAGGTTGATCCCCTCCTTCACCGTCACGACCGCCGGCAGCGGTACCTCGAAGACCTCCCAGCCGCCGTCCGCCTCGCGCCTCGCGACGGCGGTCCCGTCGTGCACCTCGAGCGCCTTGACCCCCGTGACGCAGGGCAGGTCGAGCGCGACCGCCACCCGGATGCCCACCTGGAAGTCGCCCGTGTCGGCCGCTTCGTTGCCGAACAGGAGGAGGTCGAACCGCGCCCCGGCGGCCTCCCGGGCGCGGACGGCGCCGACGATCGCCTCGGCCGTGGCGATCGGGCTCCACTCGCGACCGTCGGTCTCGAGCAGGATGGCCCGGTCGACCCCGATGGCCATCGCGTCGCGCAGCTGCTCTTCGGCCGCAGCCGGACCCAGGGTCAGGACGGTCGAGCTGCCGCCGCGCGCCTCGACCAGGCGCACCGCCTCTTCGACCGCGCACTCCTCGTGGGGACTCACGGTGAAGCCGAGGTACTTCGTGTCGATCTCCTGCTCGTCGGCGGTGAGCACGATCCGGCCACCGGTGGCCGGCACGCGCTTGACGCAGACGAGGACCTCCACGGGCATCAGCTCCGGATGCGCGCGTTCTGGGGGTCGAAGAGCGGCGTGGCCCCGGCCACCGCGACGGTCACCGGGTAGCGCTCGCCGAAGAATTCGACGGCCAGCTTCGTGCCTACGACCGCCTGCTCGGGCGGCAGGTAGGCCATCAGCACGTGGCGGCCCACCGAGGGCCCGGCGCCGGCGCTCGTCACGTACGACCGCCGCCCCTTGGCGTCGACCAGCGGTCGGCCGTCGGGGGTGACGATCGGCTCGCGACCGAGCATGTAGCGCTTGACACCGCTCGAGGACGTGTGATCGTCCACGGTCAGCGTGCACAGGACCGCGGCCGGTGGGCGCGAGCGCTGCTCGAGGTACGCCGCCCGACCGACGAAGTCCTGCTCCTTGACCGTGGGCCGGGTCATCCCGGCCTCGACCAGGTCGTACTCCAGCTCCAGCTCGTTGCCGTGCGCCCGATAGCCCTTCTCCAGCCGTCCGGTCGTGGCATACACGCCGATCCCGACGGGCACGACCCCGAAGGCCTGGCCGGCCTCCCAGAGCAGGTCCCAGAGCCGCCCGCCCTCCTCCATCGGCGCGTAGATCTCCCAGCCCAGCTCGCCGACGTAGGAAATCCGCGAGGCGAGCGTCCGGACCGGGCCGAGATCGATGGTCCGGCAGGTGCCGAACGGGAAGCCGGCGTTCGAGACGTCATCCGCGCTGACCGAGGCCACGAGGTCGCGCGCCCGCGGCCCCCAGACGCCGACCGTGGTCCAGGCGGACGTGGCGTCGAAGAGCTGCGCCGAGCCGTCGGCCGGCAGGTGGTCGCTGAACCACTTCTTGTCGCGCATGCCCATGCCGCCCCCGGTGACCACGCGGAAGAGGTCCCGGCCGAGCCGCATGATCGTCAGGTCGGCCACGATGCCGCCGGCCTTGTTCAGCAGCGGCGTGTAGACCACCCGGCCGACCGGGACGTCCATCTGGGAGACGACGAGGCCCTGCAGGTAGCCGAGCGCGCCGGGGCCGGAGACGTCGAAGATGGCGAAGGCGGTCAGGTCCACCATGCCCACCCGCTCGCGCATGGCGAGGTGCTCGGCGCTGATGATGGGCGACCACCAGCGAGCCTCCCATTCCGCGTCGCGCCGCGAGACCCGCTCGCCGTACTCGTCGAGCAGGCGCTCGTTGGAGCCGTACCACATCGGCCGCTCCCAGCCGGCGGCCTCGAAGAAGACGGCGCCCAGCTCCCCCTCGCGCTCGTGCATCGGCGTGAGCCGGGCGTTGCGGTTCGAGGCCCACTGCTCCATCGGATGGACGATGCCGTAGGTCTTGTTGAAGCCCTCGGCGGCACGAGCCCGGATGTGCGTCGGCGTCCGGTGGTGGTCGTAGAAGCGGGCGATGTCCGACCCGTGCGGGTCGATCTCCGGGGCTCCGTCGGTCATCCATTCGGCGATCGTGCGGGCGATGCCCGGCGCCTCCTTGATCCAGATCGCCGCGGCCGACCAGAGGCCCCGGACCTCTGGCGTCTCGCCCAGGATCGGGTTGCCGTCCGGCGTCAGCGAGAGGAGGCCGTTGATGGCGTGACGGATGCCCACCCGCTCGTCGCCCAGGATGTCGGGCACCAGCTCGAGCGCCTGCTCCATCTGGAGGTCGAAGTCCTCCTGGGTGAAGGGCAGCTCGGTCGGCGAGAGGGCCGACTCGGCGATGGAGGGGATCGCGTCGGCCTCCATGAGGATCGGCCGGTGCGCGTAGGAGCCCACCTCCAGGTCGCCGCCGTGCTGGCGCTCGTACATGTTGGTGTCCATGTCGCGCACGATCGGATAGCGGATCTCGCCGACCGTATCGGCGAAGAGCGGCACCGGGCCGACGCTGATCATCTGGTGCACGCCGGGGGTGAGCGGGATCGACGCGCCGGCCATGCGCGCGATGCGCGGGCTCCACACGCCGCAGCAGATCACGACTGTCTCGGCCTCGATGTCGCCACGATCCGTGCGCACGGACCGCACGCGCCCGTCGCGGACGTCGATGCCGGTGATCTCGGTCTGCGCGGAGATCGTCAGCGCCCCGATGGCCTGCGCCGCCTCGCGCATCAGGGTGCCGGCACGGAGCGAATCGACGACGCCCACGCCCGGGGTCGAGAAGCCGCCCAGGATGACTGACGCCTTGACGTACGGCACCATCTCCCTGACCTGGGCCGGCGTCACCAGCTCCGACTCGATGCCCCACGACTTCGACGACGCGAGGCGCCGCTTGAGCTCCTCCATGCGCTCCGCCGTGCGCGCGACCTCGATGCCGCCGCTCTGCGTGAAGACACCCAGCTCCTTGTACTGGCGGACGCTATCGGACGTGAACTGCGTCATTTCCTTGGAGTGGTCAGTCAGGAAGATGAAGTTGGAGGCGTGGCCGGTCGAGCCGCCGGGGTTGGGCAGGGACCCCTTGTCGAGCAGCACGATGTCGCGCCAGCCGAGACGGGCGAGGTGATACGCCATGCTGTTCCCGACGATCCCCGCGCCGATGACCACGACCCGTGCCCGATCCGGTAGCGCAGCCATGTGAGATGGACCCTCCTCGAGCTCGGCCGGCCGCGGCCCGCTGGAACGGAGCCGGAGAGGTCACAGTGTATTCGTGCACCACCGGCGCGCGCGCGAGCCGCGACCCGGATCCGGCGCCCCCACCGTATGCCCCCCGGGCATCCGGGGCCGCGAACCCGACCGCGACTGCCTCGCGATGAAGCCTCATCGAGCGGCGCCTCAGCGTGGATCCAGCCGCTCGCAGGACCGCCAGGCATGCGCCGTGGGCCGCGCCGTCTGACCGCGGGCCGGCGCCGCACCGCTGGGCCGCGGACGTGCCGAACGAGCGCTCCGTCTGATCGCGTCCAGATACGTCCGTGACACCGGGGCTGGGCGCGGCGTGAGGCGCGATCGGGGCTGAGACGGAACGAGAGCCCTCGCTACGCTGGTGGTGTTCAGACATCAGCAGCAGGAGGACTCTCGGTGGCGAAGTCTACCCGCGGCGTGCGGCCGGGCCGCAAGCACCCCTCGGTGGTGGCCGTGCCCGGCTCGTTCCAGCGCCTCTGGCATCGGCCACCCGCGCCCGACCTGAGCCGTGAGGCCAGGCGCCGGCTGGCGATGCTCGATTGGCATCGACGGCATGGCGGGAACGTGAGCCGAACCGCCCGCCACTTCGGCTACAGCCGGCCCACCGTCTACCGCTGGCTCGAGCGGTTCGACCGGTTCCGCCTCGAGAGCCTCGAGGCGCGGCCGTCGGCGCCGCATCGTCGCCGGCGGCCGACCTGGACGATCGAGGAGCTCCACGCCGTCCGGACGCTCCGCGAGACGTATCCCCGTTGGGGCAAGGACAAGCTCGTCGTCCTGCTCCGCCGCCAGGGCATCCGGCTGTCGGTCTCGATGGTCGGGCGGATCCTCGCCCGGCTCCGCCGGACCGGCGAGCTGCGTGAGCCGGTCGGTCGCCGGATCAGCGTCCGGAAACGGATGTGGCGGCGACCGTACGCGATCCGCAAGCCGGCCGGTTGGACCGTCACCCGGCCGGGTGATCTCGTCGAGCTCGACACCCTCGACGTCCGTCCCCTCCCGGCCGTCGTCCTCAAGCAGTTCACGGCCCGCGACGTCGTCAGCCGCTGGGATACGGTCGAGCTCGGCCGCCGGGCGACGGCCCAGGCGGCGACCGCCGTCCTCGACCGCCTCGCCGAGCGAATGCCGTTCCCGGTCCGGGCGATCAGCATCGACAACGGCTCGGAGTTCATGGCCGATTTCGAGACCGCCTGCGCCGCCCGCGGCATCCGCCTGTTCGTCCTGCCGCCGCGCAGCCCGAAGCTCCACGGCGCCGTCGAGCGGGCCAACCGGACCCACACCGAGGAGTTCTACGAGGTGACGACGGCCGAGCCCGATCTCGGATCCCTCCAGGCCGAGCTCCGGGCCTGGGAGACCGTCTACAACACGATCCGACCACACCAGGCCCTGGGCTACCTGACGCCGGCCGAATATCTGGCCTCGGTCGGCATCGAGGTGTAACGGAGGTACTGGACGAGTACACCGTCTTGACGGCAGCCCGCACAGCGGCAATCCTCTCCGCACCCAGCGCTCGGCCGGCTGCGGACGGCGTCGCGGGTGACGACACGAGGGTGCCCATGCCGAGCCTGTTGGTCGACGGGTCGGGGACCGTCATGCTCGACCGCGCCCGCGCGATGGTCGTCGGCCCGTGAGCGGGACGACCACGCCGACGGTCTCGGTCAAGGGGCTGTGGAAGATCTTCGGCCCGGCCGAGCACCGCCTCGTCGGTAGCGCGGACGAGGCGCTCACGAGCGCCGAGCTGCGCCAGCGGCATGGGTCCACTGTGGCCGTCCGCGACGTCTCGTTCGACGTCCAGCCCGGCGAGGTCTTCGTCGTCATGGGCCTCTCCGGCAGCGGCAAGTCCACCCTCATCCGCTGCCTCACCCGGCTCATCGAGCCCACCCAGGGGGAGATCCTCCTCGACGGCGAGGACATCCGCGCGGCCGACGCCGCCCGTCTGCGGGAGCTGCGGCGGCGGCGCTTTTCCATGGTCTTCCAGCACTTCGGGCTGCTGCCCCACAGGCGGGTCATCGACAACATCGCCTTCGGGCTCGAGATCCGCGGCGACGGCAAGCCGGCGCGGTACGCGCGCGCCCAGGAGATGCTCTCGCTAGTGGGCCTCGAGGGTCATGCCGGCAGCTACCCCGACCAGCTCTCGGGCGGGATGCAGCAGCGTGTCGGCCTTGCCCGGGCGCTGGCCGTGGACCCCGAGGTGATGTTCTTCGACGAGCCGTTCAGCGCGCTCGATCCGCTCATCCGGCGCGACATGCAGAACGAGGTGCTGCGGCTGCACCACGAGGTGGGCAAGACGATGGTCTTCATCACCCACGACCTCGCCGAGGCGCTCAAGCTGGGCGACCACGTGGTGATCATGCGCGACGGCCTGATCGTCCAGGCCGGCCGCCCGGAGGACCTCGTGGGCGCGCCGGCCGACAACTACGTGGCCGACTTCGTCCGCGACGTGCCGAAGTCCCACGTCCTCACCCTGCGCTGGGTGATGCGCGAGGCCCGCCCGGACGACGAGCTCGACGGACCGGAGTTCCCGCCCCAAACCGTCATCCGGACCGCGGTGCACGCCGCGGCGGCGACCGAGAAGCCGATCAGGGTCGTCGACGACGGCCGCCTGCTGGGGGTCGTCGATCGGGCCCAGATCCTGTCGGCGATCGCGGGGCTCGAGGACGGCTGATGGCCGCCCCGGCCCTCCCCCTCGCCCGCCTCGAATGGCGCACCTCGCGACGCCTCTGGGGGTCGCTGCTGCTCGTCGTCAGCGTCGTCCTCTTCGTCGTCTTCCGGAACCAGTGGCTGCTGCCGCATGACGACGACGCCGACATCTTCCGCTCGGTCAACGGCCTGCGCGACTGGGTCGATGCCAACCGCAACTCCAACGTGGTCTTCGTCCTCGTCGTCGACACCCTCCGGCTGACGATCGCCGGTCTCTTCGACCTCGTCCAGAGCGTCCTGCACGGGCTCACGTGGCCGGGCGTGACGGTGCTGGCCGGGGCGATCGGGCTCGTCTTCGCGGGCCGCCGCGTCGCTGTCCTCATGGTCGCGAGCTTCCTCGCCTTCGGCCTGCTCGGGCTCTGGGAATCGAGCCTCGACACGCTCGCGCTCACCCTCGCGTCGGTCGTGCTGTCGCTGGCGATCGGGATCCCGCTCGGGATCGTGGCCGGCCGCAGCGATCGGTTCCAGGCCATCGTCACGCCGGTGCTCGACGTCATGCAGATCATGCCCACCTTCGCCTA
>JBGPMJ010000043.1:0-11187 GCA_041486935.1 Candidatus Limnocylindria bacterium
AACCCATGCCCCCCATGTCCGCCGCCAGGTTGTAGACGAGGTCCGCGCCCTCGACGGCGCGTTTCGCGTCGTCCAGTCGACTCAGGTCGAGCTGTACGTTCTCGACGTCGTCGAAGCGCTGGTACCAATCCTCGAAGGGCTTTCGATCCACGGCTCTGATGCGGCCATGGCCCTGGGATCGCAGGTCAGCCACGAGATGCCCACCGATGAACCCCCCCGCTCCTGCGACGACGATGCGGCCGTCATGATCCATGCCTCTCCCTCCTCTCCATCCACTGAGCCGGCCCGTCCACGGCCCGACCCGACGGCTTATTCGGCTGCCGGCCGTGCCATCCTGCGGCGCCTCGTTGGCTGCTTGGGTGAGGCGGGCGGCACGCCACCGTTCTGCGCTGCATCGCTGTCCGGAGCCCATGGTGGTGTGACTTCGCCGTAGTAGGCATAGTACGGCGACCCCTCCCCGCCGATCCCCGGCTGGCGATTTACGACGGTTCCGATCACCCTGGCGCCGACCCTGGCCAGCGCCTCGCGGCCGCGCCGGGCCGCGGCCCGGCGCGTCCGTCCAGACTCGACGACCAGGAGTGTCCGGTCGAGCTTGGCTGCCAGGATCGCGGCATCGGTGACGGCTTGGAGCGGAGGGCTATCGAAGATCAGGATGTCGGCCTCGCGGGCGAGACTCTCCAGGACAAGCCGCATACGGCCCGACTGCAGCATCTCCGCGGGGCTGGGCGGCAACGGTCCACTGGTCAGCACCCGGAGCAATGGCTGCTCGGTCTCCCAGATGACGGATGCGGGTTCGATCTCCTCCGAACGGAGAAGAGTCGTCAGGCCTTCCTGGTTCCTCAGCCCGAACATGCGGTGGACGGCCGGCTTGCGAAGGTCGGCGTCGACCAGCAGCACCCGACGGCCCGCCTGCGCGAAGACGACTGACAGGTTCGCGGCCAGCGTGGTCTTGCCCTCTCCAGGCAGGGCGCTGGCGATCAGCAGCGTGTGGAATGGCGCGTCGACCGACGCGAACTCGACGTTCGTGCGCAGCACCCGGAAGGACTCGGCGGCTGCCGAGCGTGGGTACACCAGTGTCACGACGCGGTAGATCTCGCTGTGCTCCGGCGTGCCCTCAAAGCGGGCGACCTGCCCGAGAACCGGCAATCCGACAAGCTCTTCGAGATCTTCAGATCCCTTCACCGTGTCATCGAGGTAGTCCCGGATGAAGGAAACCGAAATGAGGACGAGGAGCGCAAGCACGGCGGCCAGCGTCGCGTTGATGAGTGGCTTCGGCGAGGCCGGTTCGCTTGGCGCGATGGCCGGCTCGACGACGCTCAGCAGGTTGACCGAGGTGCCGCTCGAGAACGCGAGAAGCGCGGCGTGTGTCGAACGGAGCGTGATCAGCCGGGCTTGGAGAGCCTCGATCTGCTGGACCTGCGCCGGTGTGGGACTTTCAAGTCCCGAGAGAACGGTCAGCTGCGCCTCCGCCGCCGCGATGTCCTTCCTCGTGGCTTCGAGATCGGCCTCGATGTACCCAAGCAGTTCCGCCTGTCGACCCTGAAGGCCTGGGGAGCCTGCCACGAGCTCCGTGGCCACGGCATTGGCGATCGCGGCCGCTCGACTGGCATCGCCGTCCTGCGTTCGGATACGGATCAAGGTGCTGTCGCGCGGGACGTCGACCTGGATACGCTTGACAAGCTCATTCGATGTCGTCGGCAAGCCAACCTCGGAGATGACGCGCTCCAAGATAGGCCGCGTCGTCGCGATCTCCGCGTACGTCTGCGAGAGGCGCTGGGAGGCGAGCAGCTGGTTGTAGTCGGGGTTGGCGACGGTCAGCGATTGCCCCACGAGGAGGGTCGCCTGGGCCTCGTACACGCGGGGCACGAAACCGCTGCCGACCAACGCGATGAGCGCGGCGATCAGAGTGCCTACGACGATGAGCCAGAGATTGGCTCGCAAGACGGCGCCTTGCCGGCGTAGCTCCATCGTGGGGACGCCCTAGCCCGACCCGCGGCCGGCGAGCGGACGGCCCCGTGACGGCATGATCGATCGAGACACGAACCCTCCTCGAGCGCAACTCCTGCGGGGCCGAGGCGGCGCTGGACCGCGTTCGAACTCCCGTGCCGACGCTCCGATGGCACCGAGTGTGGGTCCCCGAGGGTACTACGAGCGTCGCCAGGTCGTCGCCCATAGGTCGACGATTCGGTGCGCGGAGGCACCACCGCCGTGGATCGACGGGTCCATCGCTCGGGCGTTCACGCCTGAGGCTCGGCAGTCCCGTTTTCACCTTGCCCAGTGCCGCAGTTCACCAGGACCGGGGCAGTCGGCCCCGGAGCCGTGCATTCGGATGAGGTCGGGGGATGACCGAGACGGCGCGGGTGCTGGTACGAAGGGCGGGCTGTGAGCCGCCGGTGATCCCGCGTAGAGTCGCAGGTGACGGGAATCGGCTAACCTATGGCCGTCACCTGCCCGGGCCAGCGCCCCATGCGCTGGCACCGATCAAGGCAAACCCGGAGTGATCCGGGGACGCAAAGCCACGGGACTGGGGACGGTGATATCGCCGCCGACCAGTCAGCCGGGTTGCCGGTGCGCAGCGCCGATTCGGGCGGAGCGCGTTCCTGAGGCCCAGGAGGTAACGGATCGATGGACTCCAAGGTGCGCACAGGCAGGGCGACACGCGTCCTCGCCACGGCCGCCATGCTCGCCCTGCTCGTTGTCGGCCTCCTGGCTGGCTCCGTTTTCGCTGCCAAAGGCGGCGGCAGCAAGCCCAGCGGCGGCGGGGGCAGCAGTCTTGCCCTCGTGATGGTCACCGACGCGAACGGCAACGGCCAGCCGAACTGGGCCGACCAGGTGACATTCACCGTCTCGACCAGCGTCAGTCAGCCGAGCGTCAAGCTCAGCTGCTCGCAGGGCGGAGTGGTGGTCGCCTACGGCTCGGCAGGCTTCTATCCAGGCTACCCGTGGCCGTGGGCGCAGACATTCACCCTTTCGTCGGGTGCGTGGACCGGCGGGGCGGCTGACTGCACAGCCACCCTGTACTACTACAACGGCAGAAGCTACCCGACGCTCGCCACCCTGACCTTCCGGGCCGAGGCCTAGGCCTCAGACGACCCAGCTCGCAAGATCGAGAGGGCGGCCGACGGCCGCCCTCTCTTCATGTCCACGTCCTTCTGAACGGAGCCGCTCGGTGAGTGGCTCCGTTCGCTGCGATTCGCTTTGGATGCTAGTCGGCTTGGACGGTGAAGCTGATCGTCGCCGGAGATCCGGAGGCCGATCGCGTCACGGTATTGGTCAAGGACTTGATGGTGAGCGTCGCGGTGATGACGGCACCGTCGTCAAGGTTGCTGTACGTGCACGACAGGGTGATGGGGCCGAGGTTCCCTGCGGCAGCGACAGTGCCGGTGATCGGCAAGCTGAACGGCGTGGCAGTCGGAATGGCACCACAAGTGACGGTCCCGGAACCGGCGCCGGCGACATTCACCGCCAGCGAGGAGTCACTGAGAACCGCTGCTCCGTTGCCGTAGTTGTGGAGATTGACGCTGAAGACGGTGGTGCCGCTGACGACGCCGGATGTCGGCGTGCCGGTGGCCACGTTCGTGTAGCCGAAGCCGCTGATCTTCAGGACCGGCCGCTTGTTGACGAACGCTGAAGAGATGGTCTTGTCCGTAAAGCCCGGCGTCAGGCTGGCCGACTCGGTATCAGGATCGACGTCGAATCCCGCCGGAGCCGTCTTCTCCTTGACGGTATACGTCCCGAGAGAGAGACCGGTGAGCTCGAACTTGCCAGCAGCCGGGTCCTGATCCGGGCCCGGTCCAGCGACGCCGTCGGTATCGTCGACGATGTCGGAGCAGGCCGGTGTGATATCTGTGAGTGGTCCATCCGGCAATGTCCAGTTCTGCGTCTTGCAGACCGTGAAGGTCGCGCCGCCCTGGAGGGCGTTCGCGTTGTCGACCTTCGACCACTTGAGAGAGCCGGCAACGAAGTCCTTCACGGCGTCGCCACTGTTCGGGGCCACGCCGTCCGTGTTCCGGCTGAGGGTTATCCCGCCAACGATCAGGCTGACCGTGGCATGGCCGGTGACGGTTCCGGCAGACGCCGAAGTGAAGACGACGGTGCATTGCCCGCTGCTGTCGAGGTTGTCGCCGGTCGGCTGGTTGTCGTCACAGGTACTGGTCCCTGTGTTCACGACGGGGACCGCCCCGGTCGCCCCTGGATCCAGGGAGACGTCGACGTTGCCGACGGTCGCCACTGCGAAGCCGGTGACCCCGTCGCCCGGTGCCCCTGCAGGCAGGCCGTCGTCCTTCATGACGGTCACGGTGAATGTGTGCGGATCGCCGACGGTATTCGTGGCCGTTGGCGGGGTGATCGAGATCTTCGCGTCGACGTAGACCTTGTTCGCGTTGGCGCTGTTGTTGCCGCCCGTGCCGGTCGCCCGGGTGAGGCTCTTGGTGCCGACGCTGAAGGTCGTCGTCGCATGGATGTCGACCGAGCCAGCAGCGCTGGTGTTGATCGAGACGCTGCAGGTGCCGCTTGTCGTCGTGCAGGTGTTGAACCCGCCGACAAAGGCGGCTCCAGCGGTGTTGTTCGACAGGCTGAACGTCACGAGGGTGCCGTCGGGGGCCGAGCCGAAGCCGGTCGCACCGTCACCCGGTGCGCCGCTGGGAAGCCCGTCGTCCTGCGACACGGTCGCCGTGATGGTGTGGGCGCTGTTGACCTCGTTGGTGGCGGTCAACGGCGAGACCGCGATCTTCGCATCCACGTAGCGCTTGACGGCGTCGCCGGAGTTGCTGCCTACGCCGTCCGTCTGCACGTCGAACGAGGACGTGCCAATGACGATGGTTGCGGAGGCGTGCCCTGTGACGACGCCCGCTGTGGTCGATGTGAACGTGACGTCACAGTCGCCGTTCACGTCGGTGCCTGCGTCGCAGTCGGACGTGTCGATGTCCGCGATCGTGGCGTTATTCGTCGCCGTCAGCGTGACCGTCGGGACGACTCCCGCGGCATCCACGGTCGAGCCGCCCTGTGTCTTCGTGATGTGGACGGTGAACGTGTGTGTATCGTTGACCGCGTTCACGGCGCTGGGGCTGATGCTGATGGAGGCGCCGCAGGAGGCGAGCGGGCCGAAGACGAAGTCCTTGAGGGTCGCGGTCGTCGAGGTCGACGACCGAGTCTCAGCGAGGAAGCTCGCGAAGCACTCGCCGGCGAGGTTGATCGAGGGGTCGCTCAGGTTGAGTCCGGCCTCGAACAGCTCACCGTTGAGGTACGAGCTGTTGCCGCTCTTGTCGGTGAACGTCCAGGGCGCGACCGTGGGGCTCGTCGGGTTGACGATCCCGCAGAAGGGATCGGGGCTGATGAGGGCCACATCGCACTTCTGGTTGGGGCCGCCGGCGACGAACGAAAGGGCGCCGGATAGCCATTTGTACACGTTGATCGTCGAGACGCCGCCCCCGTTGGAGAAGTCGCTCACGATGAGCAGGTCGCCGTCACGGTGCGTCGCCGGGTTGCCGGACCCGTCTTCGAACTTCCCGTTGACGAGCACGACCGGGTTCTGGAAGAACCAGAAGCCCTGCTGGGCGTCGCCGCTGTTGTCGAACCGGTCGGAGCCGAAGTAGAGCAGATCACACGTCGTCAACCCCGAGGCCACCGGGCAGGCCGCCGTCGGGGCGATCGAGTAGCGAGCGGCGAAGGCGTGCCGCAGGTCGTCCTTGTCGGGGACCGAGCCGTTCTTCCACTTCCAATCCGGCAGGTCGTGCCCGTCCTTCGAGCCGCCGCCGGTGAAGATGGTGGCGTCGAGCCCATCCGCGATGTGCGCCGAAACGGTTGAGGTCGTCGTGCCGGCGGGCACGGAGTAGCCAGAGGCAAACGTACAGCTCGACGGATGCGCCTTACAGATGAGGTCCCAGTCCTCGGCCGCCGGCGGCGTCGACTGAACCGACGTCTGGGCGTTGCCGTCCATCTGGAACACGCCGGTGTCGTGGACGGCTTGAACCGTCACGACGCCGAGGGATGCGATCAGCGTGACCGCGGCGAACAGGGCCGCGAACCGCTTCCGTGCCCGGATCCATTTGACATTCATTCGATGTCTTCCTTTCGTTCCTGTGGAAACACAACATCGCTGCGGCCTGACCTCTCGCGGTCATGAGCGTCCTATCTGTTCAGCGCGCGCTCGTGATCCTGCCGGCCGATCTCCTTTCGTCCGCTCAGGTCATGGAATCAGACCTGGGTTCGGGATCGGGGACGACGAGACCGGGAGAAGACGGGGGGTCCTCGCGTTCAGGGCACGAGGACCCCCCGCCCGGTCTCGGGGACCGCGAAGACGGGCGGAGGCGAGGCCCGGGAAAAGGGGAAACGCCACGCAGGGATGCGTGGACAGCGCACAGGAGTCGCCGGGGACGTTGGGATACGACCTGGGCACCTGGTCCTCCCGATCTCCCTCTCGCATCCTGGACGGATGAGAGATGAGTCCACGGGCGCGGATCCGAGCGGGACGTGGGCAGACCCGGTGCGTAGGGCCACCGTTGTACAACCGGGGCCGTCGCGGCGTCAAGGGTCCACTAGGCCATATTGCGTAGTTCGGGGGGGTTCGGGTGGTTGGGCGTTGACAGCGTGCAACACGAGGCCGGTGCGCAGAGGCACCCCCGGCCGCTACATCGACCCGGACAGCGCCCCCAGGTGCTCGGTCAGGCGTAGGTTCTCGCGGTAGTCGATGGGCACCTCGACGAGCGACGGCCCGTCCACCTCGAGCGCGCGCATCAGCGTCGGGTAGAGGTCCGCTGAGGACGAGGGCCGGAAGCCGGCGATGCCGAAGCTCTGCGCGAAGGACACGAAGTCCGGGTTGCCGAACTCGACGCCGAAGGGCGCCCCGAACTCGTTGCGCTGCTTCCAATCGATGAGCCCGTAGCCGTCGTCACGCCAGACGACCACCGTGACATTGGCCCCGATACGCTTCGCCGTCTCCAGCTCCTGGCAGTTCATGAGAAAGCCCCCGTCGCCACAGAGCGCAACCACCCGCCGCTCGGGGTGGACGAGCTTGGCCGCGATGGCCCCTGGCAGCGAGATGCCCATGGCCGCGAAGCCGTTGGAGATGATCACGGTGTTCGGCTCGTAGGCCTGGTAGAGCCGCGCCACCCAGACCTTGTGCGCGCCCACGTCGCTGACCACGATGTCGTGCGGCCCAAGCGCGCGGCGCAGGTCCACGATGGCCTTCTGGGGCTTGATCGGCCAGCCGTCGTCGGCCTCGTAGGCGCCCAGCTCGGCCAGGAGCTGGGTGCGCAAGTCGGCGTGGACGAGGATCTCCTTGGCCCTGTGGCGCGCGGTCGCGTCGCGTCCGCCGATGCCCAGCGGCAGGACCGCCTCGAGGAGGCGCCGGAGCGTGCCCTCGATGTCCCCCACCAGCTCCACCTCCGGCTGGTACGCGGCGTCCACCTCGGCCGGGGTCGTGTCGACATGGATGATCCGCTTGTGCCCGTCGGGATTCCAGCGCGCCGGCGCGTACTCGACGAGGTCGTAACCGACCGAGACGACGAGGTCCGAGCGGTCGAAGCCCGAGAGCACGTGGTCGCGCGCCTGCAGCCCGACGGCCATGAGCGAGAGGTGGCTGCGGTCGTCCACGGCGCCCTTGCCCATGAAGGTGACTGCCACGGGCACGTGCAGGCCGCGCGCCAGCGCCCGCAGGGCGTCGGCGGCGTTGCGGCGCAGGACGCCGTTGCCGGCCAGCACGATGGGCCGCTCGGATCCGGCGAGGAGTCGGGCCGCGTGGGCGATGGCCTCGTCGGTCGGTTCTGGGAAGTAGGTCCGCCCCGGCTGCAGCGGCCGCGCGCCGTCGCCGCTCCCGACCGGCATGGCGGCGAGGTTCTCGGGCAGCTCGATGTGGGTCGGCCCGGGCTTCTCCAGCCCAGCCACCCGGAAGGCCTTGCGCACGATCTCCGGGATGGCCTCGATGCGCTCGACGCGCGTGTTCCACTTCGTGACCGGCGCGAGCATGCCCACGATGTCGACGAGCTGATGGGCTTCCTTGTGCAGATTGTCAGAGCCGGTCTGGCCGGTCAGCGCGACCATCGGCGCCCGGTCGAGGTAGGCGTCCGCGATACCGGTGACGAGGTTCGTGGCGCCCGGCCCGAGGGTGGCCATGGCCACCGCGCTGCGCCCGGTCAGGCGCCCGTGGACGTCGGCCATGAAGGCCGCCCCCTGCTCGTGGCGGGTCGTGACGTGGCGGATGCGCTCGCTGCGGCTGAGCGCATCGAGGAGGTCCATCGTCTCCTCGCCGGGCACCGAGAAGACGTAGCGGCAGCCCTCCGCCTCGAGGCACTCGACCAGGAGATCCGCGGCGGTCCGTGGGCGGGGTGTGGGCGCGTTCACCCGCCGAGTGTAGCGACGGGGGCTGTAGCGGCCCGGCCTCCTCAGGTCTCAAGCCGCATCCTGGGTCGCGGATGTCGTCGGACCCCGAACGATGTCCAGGGGGAATAGCTCTTGGGCTAGTGCCTCGCCCGAGGCTCACACCCAGGCGGCATTCGGATGCCTGACGCGGAACTCATCGCTGTGGGTGATGGCCGAAGCGATAGCGCACTACCCGACGCCGCCCGGAGTCGCTCGGCCCGGCCCTCGTCGGATGCCTGGCGCGAATCCTATGCCTGCGAGGCATGGCCCCCGACGACGTCCACCACCACGGGGATCGCGGCCCCCGTCCGGGCCGCCCAGCTCTCAGGCGCCCGACACCTCGCCGAGGGCAGGGTGGCCGGGGAGCGGCGAGCGGCGATCGGCCGTCGAGGCCAGGGCCTCGAGCCCGGCGAGGTCGACCATCGCGAGGTCGATGGTATGACCGGGCCGACCGAGCAGGTAGCCCTGGCCGGCGCTGATGCCGAGCTCACGAACGAGGCGCAGTTGTTCCGGCGTCTCGATGCCCTCGGCGATGACGATCGCGCCCCAGCGCCCGGCGAGCTCGACGAGCGAGCGCAGCACCTGCAGCGACGACTCGCGTTTGGCCCCGACCTGCACCAGCGAGAGGTCGACCTTGACGATGTCGAAGTCCAGCTGGCTCAGGAGC
Organism: Candidatus Limnocylindria bacterium; assembly: GCA_041486935.1. Lineage (GTDB taxonomy): Bacteria > Chloroflexota > Limnocylindria > Limnocylindrales > CSP1-4 > CSP1-4. Next base: position 9,026 of record JBGPMJ010000043.1, read on the forward strand.
TGGAGCCCCGCGTTCCCCGCACCGACGTCGTCGGCCGCGACCCGGAAGCCGGCCGCGCGGCACGCGTCGAGGCTGATGCGCAGGCTCTCGATGTCCTCGAGGGCCTCCCGCTCGGTCAGCTCCAGTACGACGCGGGCGGCGTCGATCCCGTGCGTCTCCAGGATCGCGTGCAGGCGGGCGGGCTGGAAGTCCGGCGCCTCGAGGGTCCTGGGCGAAAGATTGAACGTGATCGACCGATCGGCCGGGATGGCGGCGGCCGCGGCGGCGACGAGCGCGAAGCAGACCATGTCCAGCTCGACCACGCGGTCGCACGCGGCGGCCGCGGCGAAGAGGCTGCCGGGGTTGGCGAACCCGGAATCGACCGTCGGTCGGACGAGACCCTCGTAGGCGATGACGCGGCCGCTGGAGAGGTCCACGATCGGCTGGAAGACGGGGCGCATGGTCCGCCGTGCGATGACCTCGCTGACGCGCTCCGCGACCGCCTCGGCGGCCGAGGCGCGCTGCATGACGTGGCGAGCCGGGTCGTACACCTCCACCGCGGCACGACCGTGTCGCTTGGCCGAGACGAGCGCGGCGCTGGCGGCCGCGAATAGCTCGGTGGACTCGGCGACGACGTTGACGGTGGCGGCGATGCCGGCCGAGAACGAGATCGGATGATCGAGCCGGCCGTCCAGCCTCGGCCGCTGTGCGCCGTCGAGGAGGCGCTGGGCGACGGTGAGCGCAGCGGCCGCATCCGAGTGCGGCATGACCACGGCGAACTCGTCGCCGCCCACGCGGAAGGCGCGGTCGCCCCGTCGGATGTCGAGCGTGATGAGCTCGGCGATGTCGCGCAGCAGGCCATCCGCCGCCAGGTGGCCGGTGAAGTCGTTGACACGCCTGAAGTCATCGAGGTCGATGAGCAGCAGCGACACCGCGACCCCGTGCCGCCGGGCCTGATCGAGCTGGCGCTCGAACTCCTCCTGCCAGGCCCGATGGTTGCCGAGGCCCGTCACGACGTCCACGCGGGCGTCCGCGCTGGCTCGCTGGTAGAGGCGGGCGAGGTCCGCGCGGGAGCGTTCCAGCTCGACCGCCGGTCGCAGGACCTGGCGCGCCATCAAGGCCACGAGGGCGAAGATCAACGCGATGAGGAGGCCCAGGGGCACCAGGAGGTGGACCGGCAGCGCCGGTGCCGGCTCGGCGACCACGACCGACCAGTCCCCGAAGGCCGGGACCGCCCCGGCGAGCGGTGAGAGCCCGACGCTCCAACCGTCGCTGAAGAGCGTCGCGACGGCGCGCCCGGCACGGTCGACCGCGCCCGTGATGGCCTCGTCGATGTGGGTCAGGCCGGCCGACGTGACGACGTCGCGCGGGTCACCGGTCGCGGCGCGGCTGTCGGCGACGACGGCCCCGGTGGCCGAGTCGACGATGAGCGCGTAGCCCGTCTCTCCAGACGCGGACGCGCCGCTCGCTCCGAGCAGGCCGGCGAGGGAGATCTCGAAGATGACGGCGCCCGCGGTCGTGCCCCTCGCTGCGGCGACACGGGCGCCGATCATGACCCGACGATCGCCCGCCGAGGAGTCGTAGGGCTCGGAACGGTAGACCTGGCCAGCCGCAAGGCCGAGGATGTCCGGCACCGCGGCCGCGATGGCCTCCGCGCCGGCGTCCCGGCCCGCACGGCCCGGAACGCCTTGCTCCACGTGCAGACGCTCGCGACCGGCCGCGTCGAGGACCGCCACGTGGGCGACGCTGTCGCCCACGATCATGCCGATGGCTGCCTGACCGGCAACCCGCTCCCCCGCATCGGCCTCCGGCTTCTCGCTCAGGGCCCGGCGCACTTCCGGGTTGGCCGCCACGAGCAGCAGGCCGCTGCGCGCTCGCTCGAACTCGGCGGCGATCGACGCGGAAAGCGACGCGCTGGCTGCTCCGACTCGTTTTTGCTCGTCGGCGTGGTCGGCCCCGGCCAGGGTGGGTACGACCAGCATCCCGAGCGCGAACGGCAGCACGGCCGTGGCGAGGAGAGCCAGGGCCAGGCGCATGCGCACCAGGCGCAGGGGCTCGGTGGCAGGGGCCGGGATAGACTCGTTCACGTTGTCACGAGTTGTCGCACGAAATGGTGACCGGACGCCCCCACCCGGTCGTCCCACCCGATGGCGGGACCATCGGCACCTCGAGGCAGGCCGAAC
>JBGPMJ010000044.1:0-11145 GCA_041486935.1 Candidatus Limnocylindria bacterium
CACTCCCCCCTGGGGCGGGCACAGGCCACGGCCACGGCCATCGCCGCTGCCGCAGCGGTCTCGGCGGGTCGACCGCCGCTCGTGCCCGAGCCGGGGCTGTCGGAGATCGGCCAGGGGGAGTGGGAAGGGCTGCTCTCGACCGACGTCGTGGAGCGCTACGCGGACGACCTGGGCCGCTGGCGCCGTGCGCCGGTGGGCAACGAAGCGCCCGGCGGCGAGCTGCTGACCGAGGCCGACGGTCGTGTTCGGACGGCCCTGGCGGGAATGCTCCCGGTTCTCGCCGGTGCGGCCCAGGCGTCCGTTGAACAGGCGTCCTTGGCGGTCGATCTGTGGCGCTCACCGGTCCCGGGCTACGGTCCGCCACCGCCTCTGCGGCCGTGGGGCGTCGTCGTGGGCCACGAGGGCGTCTTCCGCCTCACGCTCCTGGCCCTCCTCGACTTGCCGCTCGAGCGGTTCTGGGCCTTCCCCTTCGTGCTCGGCGGCGTGACCGTGGTGGACCTGCGCCAGGGCCGCGCCGTCCTGCGCGCCCACAACCTCGCCGATCACCTCGCGCCGCTCGCCGTCGAGGAGGCGTCGGAGCCTCGTCGCGCCTGAGACTCCTTGCGCCTGATCCTCCTCGCGCCTGATCCTCATACGAACGCGGCTGGAACGTACGAAGCTCGCCCGAGCCGCGATCGGGCCCCAGGCCCCTCATGCGCCCAGGGCACGTGCGAATGAGGTGGTCCCGGTGGATCCCCGCTTCTAATGTTCCGGGGACGTGCGCATGAGGCTCGTGGCTCGGCGATCGTGGCTCGGCGATCGTGGCTCGGCGGTCGTGGCTCGGCGATCCTGGCTCGGCGATCCTGGCTCGCCGATCGTGGCTCGGCGAGCGCCGCTCGCCGTCGAGGAGGCGTGGCGCGCGACGTCCTAGCGCTGGCGCGGACGGCGGCGGAAGGCGAGGGTCAGCAGCCGGACCCGCAGCCGGCCGTAGGCTGCGCGCAGCGCGGCCATCGCATCAGGGCCGGGCTGGCGACGTCCGTAGGTGGCCTCGACCTTGACCCGCGCGACGAGCGCGAGTTCCTCGCGGACGGCGGGCACGATCTCTCCCAGGACAGCCGCGAACTCGTAGGCTGTCTGCGTGGGGCGCGGCCCGTAGCCGAAACGCCCCGCCAGCCTGGCCACTCCGCGATAGACGACGTCGGGCTCCGGGGTCGGCCGTCGCCGCTCCCGGACCGACAGCGCGGTCACGAGCAAGCCCAGGCCAAGGAGGGCCGTGACGAGCACGGCCAGCGGCCCGCCGCCGGCTCCTCCGGACGGCGGCGGGGTCGCGGTCCCCGCACCCGGGCTGGCCCCCGGGCGATCGCGCGGCTCGTCCGGCTCGAAGGTCCGGCGTCCACCGGGTCCCCCGCCGGGGCTCGGGCTCGGGACGGCCACTCCGGGCTCGAGGCTGGTCGGCCGCTGCCCGTTCTCCGTGTTGCCCGGCGTGGGATCGAAGGTGACCCAGCCGTAGCCCGGGAAGTAGACCTCCACCCAAGCGTGGGCGGCACCGCGGTCCACCTCCCAGGCGCCATCGGCGAGTTTGTGGCCGGGCAGGTAGCCCATGACCAGGCGGGCGGGGATCTGCTGGGTCCGCAGGAGCATGACCATCGTCGTCGCGAAGTACTCGCAGTAGCCGGCGCGCGTGCCCAGGAAGCAGTCGACGACCTGGTTGCCGCCGCACAGGCCGCGCACGTCCGTGCGGTACTCGAAGTCGCCGGCGAAGAGGAAGCGCTGGACGGCGTCGGCGACGTGGAAGGCGTCACGCCCGTCGGCGGGCAGGGCGGCCACGATGCGCTCCGCGGTCTGGTAGGTCAACGGACCCACCGACCCCTCCGCGATGTGGGCGTAGCGGGCCAGCCAGCCCGGATAGGCCTGGCTGGCGGCGGCCAGACGGGCCTGCGTCAGCCCGCCGTCGGCCTCGCGCTCGTTGCGCACCAGCGCGCGCACGGTGTAGGACTCCCCGTCGCGCAGGCCGTCGGCGAATTCGGCGGCTGCGAACGGCCCGCCCTCGGCGTTGGCGTAGACCATGGCCGGCCGATCGAGGACGTAGGGCGCGTCGGGCGTGAGGACGATGTCGCCGATGCTGCCGACCGTGGTGACCGTGGCGACGACCTCGTGCCGTCCCAGCTCGGGAATGATCTCGCGGGTCGGGCCCAGGAGCGGCTGCGCCGCCTCCACGCGCACGCCGAAGCGCTCGCTCTGGTGCCAGGTCGCGCCGTCGAAGAGGTCGTACGTGGCGGCGCGCCAATAGTGGCCGGAGCCGTCGCTCGTCGTGGCGCGGAAGACGACCTCGTTCGAGCTGACCCACAGGCCGCGGATGGTCTGCTCGGACGAGAAGAGGGCGTTGGGTCCGCGAGCCGGCGCGTTGACCCCGCCGATGATCTTGTTGAGCTGGTCCCCGAGACGCACGAGGTCGTTGTCGAGGCCGCGCCAGGCCCCCGCCAGGGGCGCCGAACTGGCCGACGCGGTGAGCGCGAGGGCGCCGGTCATGGCCACGGCCACGAAGGTCAGGCCGCTGCGCATGAAGAGGCCCGAGACGTAGCCGGCATCGCCGATACGGCGGCGCACCCAGCCCGCCCGCTGCTCGACGAGGTTGGTGCGCACGAGCAGCAGGAGTGACGCAGCGGAGAAGACGACGAGATGGACGAACTCGGGCTGGAAGGTCAGTGACAGGTTGGCCAGCAGCAGCAGGCCGGCCATGACGATGGCGTTCAGCGGACGACGCCGCCGGAAGACGGCGAAGGCGGCGAAGGCGCCCGTGCCCCACCCGACGAGCCCGACCACGAGCAGGAATGCCGAGGTCTCCCTCGAACGGAGGTGCCGCACGAGAACGTCACCGGCGAAGGTCTCCAGCGACGCGTTCAGCCCGCGCAGCCGCTCGAGCAGATCGGGCGCCCCCGAGACGACGCCGGCCACCAGGACGATGACCACGACGCTGCCGATCACGGCGCCGACGAGGTGCACCAGCAGGACCGGCATGCGGGCCTTGGCGCCGACGAGGCCCCAAGCGGCGCCGAGCAGGATCGCCGCCGGCACGAACCACGTCTGACTTTGGCCGTCCGGCGTCGAGCCCACCCAGCGCGCGTCGTCCACGGCGAAGCCGACCGCGGCCAAGAGCGCCGCCAGGAGCAGCACGGTGGACCAGCCCTCGACCGGCGCCAGCGTTCGCTCTCCGGGTGAGGGCAGCGAGGAGCGTGACGCCGCACGGAGGGCCGTCACCTCCGCACCGCCGGGTAGCGCTGCGCGCCGTGTGACACGAGCAGCTCGGCGAGCTTGCGGCCGGGCACGATGGGAAAGACGGGCAGGTCGTACTCGGCGAGGGCATGGCGCATGCCGCGGGCCACCCGGTCCTGCTCGGCGAGGACGTCGCGGGGCTGCGCTGGACGGCCCGTCGCATGCCGCCAGTGCGTGTCGTAGCCGGCGCGGTCGAGGAGGCAGACGGCGGAGGCGATGCCGCGCGCCCGCAGGCTGCCCAGCGGCCGCACCCACGCCCGCTCCAGCGACGGCGTGACGACGACCGCGGTCATGCCGCGCCGGAGCCGCGGCAGGCCGACGATGAGCGTTTCCACGAGCGGCGTGGAGCCGTCCGCGCCGACGGCGGCCAGCAGGGACATGATCTTCTGGTGCTGCCGCCCACCGCGGTCGGCGGGCAGCGTGGCCACCCGGTGGCCGGCCGCGGTGATGCCCACGGCGCGGTTCTCGTGCATGGCCTCTGCGGCCAGCGCCGCAGCGACGCGCACGCCCGCCTCGAGCGTGGACTCGTCACCCTCGCCGGCCTGCACGCGGCGATCGAGGTCGAGGTAGATCCACAGGTCGGCCGTCTGCTCGAGATCGAACTCCTTGACCTGAAGCTCCTGGTGGCGGGCCGAGCTCTTCCAATGGATGCGGTTGTAGGCGTCGCCCGGTGCGTAGGGGCGGATGGAGGTGACGAGCGGCGTCGCCTGCATCGTCCGCTCGGGCGTCGCGCTGGTGCCCTCCAGCGTGCTTGCCGGGAGGCGCCAGCGAGGCAGCGGCTCGACGCGGGGATAGATCGTCACGCCCGCCCCGCTGCCCACCATGGCCGAGGCCTCGAACAGCCCGAACGGATCCCCGGTGCGGATGACCAGCGGGTCGACGCGGAAGTGGCCGCGCGCGACGAGCGGCACGCGTGCCGCCCAGGATCGCTCCGCGCGGGGGCCCATGACCAGCGCCCGGCCCGGCAGCGGCACGGGCAGCGTGGAGGGGTTGAAGGCCTCCAGCCAGAGCTTGGGGAAGCGGCCGGCGTTGCGCATCGTGTAAGTCACCCGCAGCGTCTCTCCGACCTGGCCGTGGAGCCGGTCGAGCGCGTAACCGGCCTCCAGGTCGGCCAGCCCGAAGCGCGTCAGCACGTAGCTGCCGCCGATCACGAGCAGGCCCAGGTAGAGGAGGAAGAAGAGGAAGTCGGCGCCGGTCGAGAAGGCGGCGATGACCAGCGCCCCGCCGAGCACGATGGCCGGCAGCCGCCGCAGCATGGCGCGCCTGCCTGCGGCTCAGGCCGGGCGCACGCTGGGCCGGTCCGGCCCGGCCGGCTGGGACTCGATGGGCACCGTCTCGAGCAGCTCGCGCACGGCCGCGCCGGCCTCCACGTCGCGGATCGTGGCCGCCGTCTTGATGATCAGCCGGTGCGCCAGCGCCGGCTCGGCCACGGCCTTGACGTCGTCGGGGATGACGTAATCGCGGCCGTGCAGCGCCGCGTACGCCTGGCCGGCTCGATAGAGGGCGAGCGAGCCGCGCGGCGACGCCCCGAGATAGATGTCCGGGTGGATCCGCGTGGCGTTGACCAGGCGGACGATGTAGTCGCTGACCGACGGGTCGACGTAGATCTCGCGCACGGCGACCTGCAACGTGCGCAGCTCGGCGACCGACAGCACCTCACCGATCTGATCGAGGGGGTGGATGCGCTTCTGCTCGTCGAGGATGACGATCTCCTCGAGCGGCTGCGGGTAGCCCAGCCGGAGCCGGAGCATGAAGCGATCGAGCTGCGCCTCGGGCAGCGCGAACGTGCCCTCGTACTCGATGGGGTTCTGGGTGGCGATGACCAGGAACGGGTCGGGCATCCGATAGGTGACGCCGTCGATGGTCGCCTGCCGCTCCTCCATGCACTCGAGGAGCGCCGACTGCGTCTTGGGGGTAGCCCGGTTGATCTCGTCGGCGAGCACGATCTGGGCCATGATCGGCCCCGGCCGGAACTCGAACTCCTGGGTCTTCTGGTTGAAGATGGAGAGGCCCGTCACATCGGAGGGCAGCAGGTCCGGCGTGAACTGGATGCGCCGGAAGGTGCAGCCGAGGCTGCGCGCGATGGCCTTGGCCAGGACGGTCTTGCCGGTGCCGGGCACGTCCTCGATGAGCAGGTGGCCCTGGCAGAGCAGCGCCACGAGGGCCAGGCGCACCGCTTCGTGCTTGCCCACGATGACCCGCTCGACGTTGGCGATGACCTTCTCGGCCGACTCATGGACCGCCATCGTCCGTGCTTCCTCCTGGTTCCCCTCCCCGGGGGGTGCGTCACAGCGCCCCGGGCCGTCGGTGGATGGTACGTCAGACCGCCCTCCCGGGTTACCCCGGGTCCGGCTCAGGGCGCCAGCTTGAGCCAGGCCGCCATCAGCTCGCCGCCCATGGGCACGGCCGATGCGCTGCCCGTGCCACCGTTCTCGACGATGACGGCCACGGCGATGCGCGGCGCCTCGACCGGCGCGAAGCCGATGAACCAGGCGTGGGGTTCGCGCTCGCCGCCGAGCTCGGCCGTGCCGCTCTTGCCGGCGGTGGGCACGCCGGGCACCTTCGCCGCACCCGCGAAACGGCGGCCCAGGCGGCCCTCCACGGCCTGCTGCATGGCCAGCGCGATCGTCTCCGCCTGCCCGGCATCGAGGACCTGTCGCCAGACCTCCGGCACGATGGTCTGGACCCGGCCGTCCGCGGAGCGCAGCTCGTCCACGACGTGCGGCCGCATCAGCGTGCCGCGGTCGGCCACGATCGCGGCCACGAGCGCCATCTGCAGCGGGGTGACGAACGTCTCCGACTGGCCGTAGGCCGCATTCGCCAGCTCGACGTCGTCGAGGAAGCCGTCGCCGCCGTCGAGGGTGCTGGCCGCGGTGGGCACGTCGAAGGGAAGGGCCTCCCCGAACCCCATGCGCTCGCCCCAGGCGAGGAACCGCCGGCCGCCGATGTCGAGGCCGGCGTGGGCGAACCAGATATTGCAGGAGACCTCGATGGCCCCCGTCAGATCGAGCGCGCGCCGGCCAGTCTGCAGGTGGTGACCGTCGCGCACACGGAAGCCCTGCACCAGGAAGCCCGTCCGCTCCTCGGCGGGCTGGTCGGGATAGATGGTCTGCGGCGTGATCGCGCCCGACCCGAGACCGGCCACGGCGGTGGCGACCTTCAGCACCGATCCGGGCGTGTAGCGGCCCATCGTGGCCCGATCGAGGAGCGCGGACGCCTCGGCCGGTCGGTCGAGCAGGTCGGCGAAGTAGGCGGCGCCGGTGGCCGGATCGACGATCCGGTTCGGATCGAAGGTGGGCGTGCTGGCCAGGGCCAGGATGCGCCCGGAAGCCGGCTCGATCGCGACGATGGCGCCGCGTTTGCCGCGCAGCAGCGCCACGGCGGCACGCTGCAGGCGCACGTCCAGCGAGAGCTGCACGTCCTGCGGGTCGTACGCGTCGCGCCGCAGCTTTCGCAGCAGGTCGCCACCGGGCGCCAGGGAGCGCAAGCCGAGCAGCTCCGCGGAGAAGCTGCGCTCGAGCCCGGCCGAGCCGAAGTCCGGACTGACGTAGCCCAGGAGGGGCTCCGCCTCCGGGTGCGGGTAGCGGCGCGTCCAGCTGCCGTCGCCCACCGGGACGCTCTCGGCCAGCACGACACCGCGCGCGTCGACGGTGCGGCCGCGGCGGCCTTCGCGTTCGGCGGCCAGCAGCAGCGGGTTGCCCGGGTCGCTCGTGAGGCGCTCGGCCTCGACCACCTGCCACCAGCTCAAGCTGGCGCCGATGGCGCCGTAGACGACGATCAGGGAGAGTGCCACGCGCAGGAGGGCAGGCGCGATGCGCGGCGGTGCGCCCACGGCCGGGAGGTCGGGCAGGCCGCTCACGAGATGACCCGCTCGGCGCGCCCGGCGACGGCCCCTGCGGCGTCGCGCAACCGCTCGCGCCGGCCGATCGCCTGCGGCGGTGGCGGTGCCGCGAGCCGCGTGTCGCCCAGCGACAGGAGTAGTCCGAGCACGATCCCGTTGGCCAGCAGCGAGGAGCCGCCGTACGAGACGAAGGGCAGCGTGATCCCGGTGAGCGGGATGAGCCTGGCATCGCCGGCCACGATGATCGCCGCCTGGACGACGACCACGAGCGTGGCGCCGGCTGCGAGGAGGGCGCGGAAGTCGTCGCGCGCCGCGGATGCGATGCGCAGCCCGCGCTCGGCGAGGACGACGTAGAGGGCGAGGATCACCAGTGCGCCGGCCAGGCCGAGCTCCTCGGCCAGCGCGTCGAAGACGAAGTCCGTGTGCACCGCGGGGATGGAGAGGTGCCCGTCCACGCCCGGCAGGCCGGCGCCCAGGCCCGTGCCGAGGACGCCGCCGCGGCCCAGGGCGTAGAGGCCGCGCACGATCTGGAAGCCGGCGCCCTGCGCCGTGGCGAAGGGGTCCAACCAGATCTCCACGCGCCCGCGGACGTGGGGGAAGAACGCGTACAGGACGACCGCCCCGACAACGAACAGGAGAACGCCCATGGCCAGGTCCCCGAGTCGCTGGGTGGCCACCCACAGGAGCACCACGAAGACTGCGTAGAAGAGCAGCGCCGCCCCGAGGTCGCGCTGCACGACGACGATGGCGAGCGCGATCCCCCACATCGCCAGCATCGGCAGCAGGTACGGCAGCGGCGGCAGGCGGAGCGGGCCAAGGCGCGTTGCCCGCCCGGCCAGGAGGGCCCGGTTGTCGGCCAGGTAGCCGGCGAGGAACACGACCAGCAGGATCTTCAGCAGCTCGGACGGCTGGCCGGCGACGGGTCCCACGCGCAGCGTCAGCCGGGCGCCGTTGGTCTCCTCCCCGAAGGCGAAGACGAGCAGGAGGAGCGCGATGCCGGCCGCCGCCCAGGTGTACTTGTACGAGCGCAGCCACAGGTCGCTGCGCAGGGCGACGGCGACGACCGTGGCCGCCGTCAACGAGACCCCGATCCAGATCAGTTGCAGGGGGGCCAGGCCCAGCTCCAACGGCCCGAAGTCCTGCACCACGAGGCCCTGCGGCAGACGCACCATCATCAGCAGCGAGAGGCCCATCAGCAGGCCGGCCACGGGCAGCAGGACCTCGTCGCTGCGGCTCCCCGCCAGGGACAGGACGGCATGGGCCGCGCCGAGCATGCCGAGGAAGGCCAGCAGCAGCAACGGGTCGCCCATCGACGGCTGGCCGGCGACGGTGGAGGCGAGGCTGACCCAGCCGCAGGTGATAGCGCCGGCCACGCCGCCGAGGAGGAGGGCCTCGCGCCGCCGGAAGCGCGGGCCGCGACGGTCGGCCGTCCCCGCCAGGCCGGTCACTGGGTCGCCGGGGGCAGATCGGGACGGTCCAGCCGCAACCGCACGCGGCCGACCTGCACCTCGTCGCTCCAGCCGAGCAGCATGGGCGACACCACGCGTTCGCCGTTCAACCAGGTCCCGTTGGTGCTGCCCAGATCCTCCAGGTACCAGGCGCGGCCACGAAACGTGAGCACGGCGTGGCGACCCGACGCGAAGCCATCGTCCACCACGACCGTGTTGTTGACGTCGCGCCCGAGCGTGTTGATCGCATCGAGCGCGAAGACCGACCCCTCAGGTGGGGTGCCGTCCGGGGAGGCCACGATGAGGAGTCGGCCGAGGGGCCGGTCGACTCCTCGGAGATTCGCCCGCAGGTCACGCCACAGGGCCCGCAGCACGAGGTAGAGGAAGCCGTAGAGGGCGGCCAGGAAGGCCAGGCGGATGATCCACAGGCTGACGCCCAACGGATCCACGCTCAGGCGACCTCCACGCGCAACGTCGTCTCGCCGAGGCGGAGCACGTCGCCCGATCCGAGCGCCACCTCGCTCACGCGCGCCGCCCCGAGGAACGTGCCGTTGGCGCTGCCAAGATCGCGGTAGACCAGCGCTCCCTGGCGCAGGAGCAGCAGGCCGTGGTGGCGCGAGACCCGCTCGTCGGGCAGGACCACATCGTTGTCCGTGGCGCGCCCGATGCGGATGGGCGTGCTCTCGATCGGCGTGCGTCGCTCCGGTCGCCCCGGCGCGCCCATGACGAGGACGGCGCGGGGCCGTGTGGGAACCGGGACCGGGAAGACGGCAGTGGCCTCCACGGGCAGGCCCTCACCGCCCGACGGTGCGTCCGGACCTGCCGCGGTTCGATCCACGATCGTCGCCGTCACGGCCACGTCGCCGCGCGGCACAGCAGCGTTGGCGTGGAGGGTCACGCGCGGCCGGTCGAGCAGCGCGTAGCTTCTCGCTCGCGCACGGGCGAGGAGCGCCTCCGCCAGTCGTGCCTCGAGCCTCGCATCGGCCCTCTGGAGCGACGCGAGGTCGTGGGCATGGAGCTGGACGCGGTAGCGGTCGGGTGCGATGGTCCTGCCCGCCAGCGTCCGCCGGCCCTCGTCCATGGCCAGCTCGAGCCGCCGCTCGACCTGGACGGGCTCGAGCGGGGCGCGGAAAAGGCGGCCGATCGGTCGCTCGACGAGGCGTTCGAAGAAGCGCTCGAGTGCGGCGAGAGGACGGGCCATCGGGTCGGCGAGTCTAGCAGAGGGACCCCGGACCATCTCCCGTCCCGGGCGGTACCCCCGTCGGGGGGAAGGCTCGACGGTCGGGACTATACTCTGGCCCCCGTGGCACCGGCTGCGACGCGCGCGAGGACGACCCCATCTCCGTACCCATGCCCGAGATCCTCACCGAATCGTTCTGCGAACGCTGTGGCACGCGCTACACGTTCGAGACCGGCGCGCCCCAGACGAAGCGCCCGACCGTGGCCAAGGCGCGGGTCCTGGTGCGCGGGCTCAGGAACTTCGTCATGTCCAACGACCCCCTCGAGGCGGCCCTGGCCGACGCCCGCCGCGACGATGAGCGTGGTCGAGCGGCCACGCAGATGGAGGCCTTCCACCAGACCTTCAACTTCTGCATGGACTGCCGCCAGTACACCTGCACGAGCTGCTGGAACGAGGTCGACGGGCGCTGCCTGACCTGCGCCCCCATGCCGGGCCGGATCGAGACGGCGATGGGGTCCCTCGAGCCCATCGCGCTGCCGCTGCCGGAGGCGTCGACGAACGGGCACGACCGCGAGGAGGCCTGGCCGACCATCGACCTGCCCGCGGCCGAGGAGCCGGTCGCGATCGCCGCGCACGAGCCCGCAGCGACCGAGGCCGCCGTGGCCGAGCCGGGCCCAGAACCGGAGCTGGAAGCTGTCGCCGTGGCCGAGCCGGTCGCCGAGTCGGTCGCCGAGTCGGTGGCCTATCTGCCGGGCGTCCTGACGCCCGTCGAGCTTCCCGAGGAGGAGCCGGAGCCCGCCGTGGCCGAGCCGCCGGCGCCCGAGCCCGAGATGCCGACGCTTGAAGCCGGGGTCGCGGCCGTCGAGCCGGAGGTCGCCCCGGAACCCCCGCCGGCCCAGGCGGAACGACCGGCCGCTGCTCCCGCCTGGACGATGGTCGCTCCCGAGGCCCCGTCCGCGGAACCCACGCCGGCCTGGCCGCCGCGCAGCCCCGTATACCAGCCGCCCGCGGCGCCGGCGCGGCCCCAGGAAACGCCCGCCATCCACGTCCCGTCGTGGCCCAGACAGGCCGCGCCGGTCGCCCAGGCGGCGCCGCCTGCCGCCACGGTCTGGGAGGAGTCCAGCGTCGGGGTCATCAACCGGCCCGGCTCGGGCGTGCAGGCCTGCTTCAGCTGCGGCCTGCCCCTATCGGCGTCGGCCCGCTTCTGCCGTCGCTGCGGGTCGCGCCAGGAGTGAGCGCGCGGCTGCCGTCGCGCCGCACCCGCGTCCATGACGCGCCGAGGAGCAGCAGCTGGCTCACCCAGCCGAGCCAGATGAGCAGGCCGAACAGCGAGACGAAGACGCCGAAGACGGCCAGGCCGCCCACCAGCAGGGGTGTCAACAGGGCATAGGCCTGCGCCCCGAGCCAGATGCCGCAGCCCACGG
>JBGPMJ010000045.1:0-11104 GCA_041486935.1 Candidatus Limnocylindria bacterium
CGAGCTCGATCAGCTCGCGCAGCGTGGCCCCGAACTCAACTTCGTAGACGCCCGGCCGGGTGACGTTGCCGGAGATGCAGAAGAGCTTGGTGCCCGTCGAGCCCTCCGTGCCGATGCGGGCGTAGGCCTCGCCACCGTCGAGCAGGATGAGCGGCACGTTGGCCAGCGTCTCGACGTTGTTGACCACGGTCGGTTGGCCGAAGAGCCCGACCTGGACGGGGAAGGGCGGCTTGTTGCGCGGCTCGCCGCGCTTGCCCTCGATCGAATTGAAGAGCGCCGTCTCCTCGCCGCAGATGTAGGCACCGGCGCCGCGACGAATCTCGATGTCGAAGGCGACGCCGCGGCCCATGACGTCCGGACCGAGGAGGCCGCCGGCGCGAGCCTCGGCGATGGCGCCGGCCATGCGCGCGGCGGCGAGCGGGTACTCGGCGCGGAGATAGAGGTAGCCCCGCTCGCAGCCGGTAGTCACTCCCGCGATGGTCATCGCCTCGACGATGGCGAAGGGATCCTCCTCCATGAGCACGCGGTCCTTGAAGGTGCCGGGCTCCGATTCATCGGCGTTGCAGACGAGGTAGTGCGGGCGTGCCGGCGCGGCGGCCACGGCCTCCCACTTGCGCCCCGCGGGAAAGGCCGCGCCGCCGCGGCCGACCAGCTTCGAGGCCAGGAGCTCGCGGATGACCCCCTCGGGCCCCAGCTCGAAGGCCCGCGGCAGCGCCTCGTAGCCCCCGGCGGCGCGGTAGGCGTGAAGGCTCGTCGGGTCCGCGCGGCCGACGCGCGCGAGCAGGCGGAGCGCGGGGTCGCCGGCCTGGGGGATCGGCGCGCCGGGCCATCGGTCGGCGCGGCCGATGACATTGGCCGCATCAGGGAGCTCGGCCGCGATGCGCGCAGGGGCGGCCGGCGCGATCGCGAACGTGCGCGGTTCCTCCCCGGCCACGGTGACCAGCGTCGCTGGCGCGCGCTCGCACAGCCCGAGGCACGGGCTGCGCAGCCAGGTCGTGCGGCCGTCCGCGCTGGGAGTCCCGGCCGGCCCGAGCGTGCGCTCGAGGTCGGCGCAGAGCTGGTCGGCGCCTCGGGCAAGGCAGGCGACGTCGTCGCAGACGTGGGCGACCGCCGGCGGGCGTGGCGTCAGCGAGAAGAGGGCGTAGAAGCTGGCCACGCCGTACGCCTCGGCCGGCGGGATCGTCAGGCGGCGACAGATCTCGTTGAGGGCCGGCTGGCTGATCCAGCCGAGACGCGACTGGACCGCGTGGAGCGCCGGCAGGAGCAGATCGCGTCGCCCGCGTGCCGCGTGCCCGCCGCGTGACGCGTGACCTCCGAGCCCCGGCTCGCGCGGCCCGACCACGGACTCGATCGCCGCGCGTTCGGTGGGGCTGGCTAGAGGGCCGACGACGTGCAGGTCCATCGATGGTGAGTGTAGCCGCGGGTGCCCCGGAGATGAACGACGGGCTAGACGCGCGCGAAACGCTCAGGCCTCGGCAACGACCGCGATGGAGATGCGCAGGCCATCGATGTCGAGGGGGTGGCGGGCACCCTGGCGGGCCGGCGGGTCGGTCGGGAACCAGCGGACCCATTCCTCGTTCATGCCCGCGAAGTCGTCCGGATAGTGAAGGATGAAGGTGGCGTTGACGACCTTCTCCATCGAGCTGCCGGCGGCCTTGAGGATGGCCTCGATGTTCTTGAGCGCCTGGCGCGTCTGCTCCTGGATCGTCGTGCCAACGACGGCACCGGTGGCAGGCTCGAACGGCCCCTGGCCGGCCACGAACACGAGCCCGGCCGCCTTCACCGCCTGGCTGTACGGGAAGCGCCCGTACGCCGCCGACCCCGGTGCCTCGGGCGAATTGATGATCTCCCTCGTCATCGTGGATCCTCCCTGCCGACGCCGGCGGTCAGTCCGCGCGGTCGTCGAGTTTCCCGACCCGGATGGCCGTGGCCTCGAATCCTGCCGTATCCAGCGCCCGGCCGGCAGGGATGGATCGCACCGGGCATCCGGGCCGTTCGATGTGCTACCCTGTGCTACATGAGCGAGAGCACCGACCCTCCGGCACGCGTCGGCGTACGTGAACTGCGCCAGAACCTGTCCGTGTACCTGGACCGGGTGAAGGAGGGAGAGACCCTCGAGGTGACGGAACACGGGCGGCCAGTGGCGCAACTCGGGCCACGCCTGGCGAAGCGAGTCTCGATCATCGACCAGATGATCGCTGAAGGCCGGATCACGCCCGCCACCTTCGACCATCGGAAGATCAAGCTCCCACCAGCCATCCCGGATCCCGGCGGGCGGACCCTCTCGGAGATCCTGCAGGAGATGCGAGACGAGGAGTACCGATGACGTCCGTCGCGTACGTCGACGCCTCGGCCCTGGTCAAGCTCGTCGTGCCGGAGAGCGAGTCAGTCCAGATGTTGCGGTGGTACGTCGAGGCCGACCGAGTCGTCATCAGTCGCGTCGGCGTCGTCGAAACTCGCCGTGCGGCCGCCCGACACCGACACGATCCTGATGGCCTTCGGTCCTTGCTGGCCTCGGTCGAAGTCGTCGAGCTTGATCAACGAGTCGCGGATCGGGCGGCGTCCGTTGGTCCGATGTTGCTCCGTGCGCTCGATGCGATCCATCTTGCGGCCGCACTCGAGTTTGGCGACATCCTTGGAGCGTTCGTGACCTACGACGATCGTCTCGCCGAAGCGGCGCGAGCCGTCGGTCTTCCGGTCGTGCGACCGGCCTGACCTCGAGACGCGTCAGCCGGCGCCGGCCGCCACCTCCAGCTTCTCGATGCGGATGGCCGTGGCCTTGAACTCGGCCGTGCCGGACTTCGGGTCGGTGGCGTCGATGGTCAGGAGGTTCGTGGCCACGTCGTCCTGGAAGTGGAGGGTCATGAAGGCGAGGCCGGGCCGCAGTCCCTCGGTGGCGCGCACCGCCACCTCCACCTGGCCGCGTCGGGAGCGGACGCGCACCCGCTCGCCCTCGCTGAGCCCGTAGCTCTCCAGGTCTTCGGGGCATAGCTCCAGGGCCTCGCCGCGCCGCAGCGGGGAGCGGTAGCCGGCGGTCTGGACGCCGGTGTTGAAGGAGTCGAGGCGGCGACCGGTCGTGAGGCGGATGGGGAACTCTTCGTCGAGCTTGTCCACGGGCGGGTCGTGTTCCACGACGCTGAACGGCGCGCGGGGACCGACCACGGGATCCTCCCAGAGCCGGCTGTGGAGGAACAGCTCGCCGGGGTGCTCCTCGTCGTAGCAAGGCCACTGGATGCCGCCCATCGCCTCCAGGCGCGGGTAGGTCATGCCTCGGTGCACCGGGGAGAGCGAACGCACCTCGTTCCAGACCTCCTCCGCCGTCGGGTGGCCCCAGTCATGGCCCATCCGGCGGGCCAGCTCGACGACGATGTCGAGGTCGTCGCGGGCCTCGCCGGGCAACTCCAGCGCCCGGTGCACGCGCTGGACCCGCCGCTCGGACGACGTGACCGTGCCCTCCGACTCGGCCCACATGGCGCTGGCGGGGAAGACGACGTCGGCGATCTCGGCGGTCTTGGTCAGGAACATGTCCTGGACGACGACGTGGTCCAGGCCCTCGAGGAGGTGGCGGGCGTGGGTCTGGTCGGCCTCCGACTGGACGGGGTTCTCGCCGACGACGTAGAGGGCCGTCAGCTCGCCACGCTCCATGGCCTCGAACATGCCCGAGAGGTGCCAGCCGCGCTTGGGCGGGACCTTCGCGCCCCAGGCGGCCTCGAACTTCGCCCGGAGCTCATCGTTCTCGACGTGCTGGAAGCCCGGCAGCCGGTCGGGCAGGGCGCCCATGTCGCCGCCGCCCTGGACGTTGTTCTGGCCACGCAGCGGGTTGATACCGCTGCCATAGCGTCCCACGTGGCCGGTGAGCAGGGCCAGGTTGATGAGCGCGAGGACATTGTCCACCGCGTTGTGGTGCTCGGTGATGCCCAGCGTCCAGCAGATCATGGCCCGGTCCGCTTTCGCGTAGGCGTGGGCGGTCTCGCGGATCAGTTCGGCCGGGACACCGGTCTCGCGCTGGGCATACTCGAGCGTGCAGGGCTCGACGGCGGCGCGGTAGGCCTCGAAGCCGCTCGTCGCGCGCTCGATGAACTCGCGGTGGTGGAGCCCGGCGGCGATGATCTCACGGGCCATGGCGTTGGCCAGCGCGATGTCCGAGCCGACGTCGAGGCCCAGCCAGCCGTCGGCCCACTGCGCCGAGCTGGTGCGCCGGGGGTCGATGGCGTACAGGCGCGCGCCGCGATGGACCGCCTTGAGCAGGTGGTGGAAGAAGATCGGGTGCGTCTCGCGGGCGTTGCTGCCCCAGAGGAGGACGAGATCCGTCTCCTCCGTTTCACGGTATGAGCTTGTGCCGCCCCCGGCACCGAAGACGGTCGCCAGACCGGCGACGCTCGGAGCGTGTCAGGTACGGTTGCAGCTGTCGATGTTGTTGCTGCCGATGACGACGCGGGCGAACTTCTGGGTCATGAAGTTCAGCTCGTTGGTCGCCTTCGAGCAGCTGAAGAGCCCGAACGCAGTCGGCCCTCGGGCCGCCACCGCGGCGCGGAAGCCTTCGGCGGCCCGGTCGAGGGCCTCATCCCAGGTGGCTGGGCGGAGGCTGCCTGTGCGTCGATCGCCGTCGCGGACGAGGGGCTGGGTGAGCCGGATGTAGCGGTTCGCCATGCGCGCTCCTTCCTGCTGGAGAGGTGGGCCGAGTGTAGCGCGGCGGGCAGCGGGCGCCGACATTTCTGCTTCATGTGAACAGGGAGGCCCGCCATCGCCGGTCTGCCGGGTCGTTGTCGGCCGGCGGCGGCCTGAACGTGCCTCACTCGAGCTCGGCGAGCACGAGTCGAGCGGGTCACCGACCCGGCCAGGCGTCCGCGGCACGCGGTCGGGGGCGTCGCACACCGATCCTGTTCACTTGACGTTGAAAACGATGGTCGGGTGGGCGCGCTCCTACTCCGGATCCGCCGCGATTCGCTCGCCGGCGGCGTAGACGTTGAAGCGCTCCCCGCGCAGGAACCCCACGAGCGTCAGGCCGAAGGTGTGGGCGACGTGGACGGCCAGGCTGGACGGCGCGGAGACCGCGGCCATGAGCGGGATGCCGGCCGCGACCGCCTTCTGGGCCAGCTCGAACGAGGCCCGGCCGCTGACCATCAGGGCACGGTCGCGGAGGGGCAGCTCCCCGGCGAGCAGGGCACGCCCGACGAGCTTGTCCACGGCGTTGTGCCGCCCGACGTCCTCCCGCGCGGCCAGCAGCCGGCCTGTGCGGTCGAAGAGGCCCGCCGCGTGCAGGCCGCCGGTCAGGTCGAACGTCGCCTGGACGCCGCGCAGGGCCGGGGCCATGCCGGAGATGACGGTGCGGGTGAAGGTCCCACCCGACGGCAACACGGCGAAGTCCGCGCGCAGGGCGTCGAGGGCCGCCGCCCCGCAGATGCCGCAGGCCGAGTTGGAGACGAGGTTGCGCTGCCAGCCCACGGGCCCGTCCTCGGGGCGGGGCCGCGCCAGCCGCAGGTCGACGAGGTTTTCGGCCTCGGGCAGGGCAAGCACGGGGAACGGCGGCGCTCCGTCGGGAAGCCCGGAGGCGGCGACGGCGGCTCCGGCGACGTCCGTCAGGGCGCCGATCAGCCCTTCCACGAAGAGGAGGCCAAGCACCAGCTCGAGGTCGTGGCCGGGCGTGCGCATGACCACGGCGAAGGGGTCGCCGTCGAGGACCACCTGCAGCGGCTCCTCGGCCACGACGAGGTCGTCCGCCGCCTCGTGCCCGTCCGGCGACCAGCGCTCGATGCGGACCGGACGATGCGGCTCGGGGCCCCGATCGTCCACGGGCGCAGGCCGCTCAGGCGACGAAGTGGACACCGTCGCCCGACTCGACGTGCCCGACCCGCCACCAGGCCACCCCCGCCGCGCCGAAGCCGGCCACGACCGTGGCCAGCCGATCGTTGGGCACAGCTGCCAGGAGGCCGCCGGATGTCTGCGGGTCGAAGGCGAGCACCTCGCGGTCACTTGGCACATCGGCGGCGATCTCCAGCGTCGGGGCGGCGAAGCGCCGATTGCCACCGGCGCCGCCCGTCTCGACGCCAGCCGCGGCGAGGTCCAGCGCGCCGTCGAGAGCGGGCAGCGAGCCCGCCCCCACCACGAGCCGGCAGCCCGACCCACGCGCCATCTCCGTGGCGTGGCCGAGCAGCCCGAAGCCGGTCACGTCGGTCGCCGCGTGGACGCCGGAATCGACGAGCACCTCCGATGCGGCCCGGTTCAGCCGCAGCATGGACGCGATGGCGGCGGCCAGGTGCTCGGGCGCGGTGCGGCCCTGGCGCTGCCCGCTCACGAGGAGCCCGGTGCCCAGCGGCTTGGTCAGCAGCAGCGTGTCACCGGGGCGCGCCGCGTTCTTGCGCAACAGGCGCCGGGGGTGGACGGCGCCGACGACAGCCAGCCCGTACTTCGGCTCCGGGTCGCGGATCGTGTGGCCACCGGCCAGGACGCCGCCGGCCTCGCGCACGGTGGCCGAGGCGCCCGCGAAGATGGCCGCCATCGTCTCGCGCGGCAGCTCCTCGGGGAACGCCGCGATGCTCAGCGCGAAGAGCACGCGGCCGCCCATGGCGAAGACGTCGCTCAGGGCGTTGGCGGCCGCGATCGCGCCGAACGTGGCCGGGTCGTCCACCAGCGGCGGGAAGAAGTCGAGCGTGCCCACGATCGCCAGGTCGTCGCTTACCCGATAGACGGCCGCATCGTCGGGCGCACCGAGGCCCACGAGGAGGTCGTCGGGCGCCGCCTCCGCGCCGAGGCCGGCCAACGCCTCGGCGAGCAGGTCCGCTCCGAGCTTCGCGGCGCAACCGCCGCAGCTCGTCTGAGCGGTGAGGGGTAGCGAGGCCGCCGACGCCGGGGGGACGCTGGTCGTCATGGGCCGATGATACGTCGGGGTCGCGGCGCTACCATCGCGCCGGGAGCGGAGGGGTCCCGGTGGGCTCCCCGGTCTTCAAAACCGGTGGCGTCGCGCTTCGACGCGGCGCGGTGGGTTCGACTCCCATGCGCTCCCGCCAGAGTCGCCCTGGAGGCCGGACGATGACGTCGATCCCGCGGGCCCACCCACCCAGCGTCGAGCGGCTGCTCGCCGCCGCGCGGCCGCTCCTCGGGGAGCGCGAGCACGCGGCTCTGCTCCGCGCCGCGCGAGAGGTCGTGGACGACGAGCGGGCGCGGCTTCGGGCCGGGGGGGGCGCCACGCCGCTGCCGGACCTGGCCGCAGCTCTCGCGGCACGCCTGGACGGCTTCGCAGGGAGCGGCCTCGTTCCCGTCATCAACGCGACCGGTGTCATCCTCCACACGAACCTCGGCCGGGCGCCCTGGCCGGCGGCAGCCATCCGGGCCGCGATCGAGGCGGCGTCCGGCGCCTCGCTGCTCGAGATGGACCGAGCCAGCGGCCGGCGCGGCGCCCGGTTCCGTGCCGCGGAGGAGCACCTCATCGCCCTGACGGGCGCGGAGGACGCGCTGGTCACGAACAACAATGCGGCGGCGGTCACGCTGGCGGTCGGCCTGGCCGGGCGCGGCAGGGGCGTGGCCGTCTCCCGCGGCGAGCTGGTCGAGATCGGCGGCGGCGTGCGCATCCCCGAGGTCATCCGGCGCGCCGGCCTGCGCCTCGTCGAGGTGGGCACGACGAACCGGACCCGCGTCGCGGACTTCCGCGAGGTCCTGGCCGATGGCCGAGCTGCCCTCGTCCTGCGCGTCCACGCCTCGAACTTCCGCCTGGCGGGTTTCGTGGAGGCGCCGGCTCCGGCGGAGCTGGCGGCGACGGCGCACGACCATGGCGCGCCGCTCGTCGACGACCTGGGGAGCGGCGCCCTGCTCGACACCTCGGCCTACGGCCTGGCCCACGAGCCAACGCCGATGGAGAGCCTCGCCGCTGGCGCGGACCTCGTCACCTTCAGCGGCGACAAGCTGCTCGGTGGCCCGCAGGCGGGGCTGATCGTCGGTCGAGCCGACCTCATCGCCCGCATCCGGCGCGACCCGCTGGCGCGCGCCGCGCGGCCGGACAAGGTGGCGCTCGCCGCGCTCGCCGCCACGCTGGGGCTGTACCGTGCCGGGCGGGCGGTGGCGGAGATCCCGGTCTGGCGATCGATCGCGACGCCCATCGAGGCGCTCGAAGCGCGGGCGCGGGCCCTCGCGGCGGACATCGTCGGCGCCGGGGTGTTGTCGCTCCAGGCCACCGTCGGCGGGGGCTCCCTGCCCGGGGAGACGCTCCCATCGTGGGGCGTGGCCCTGCACGGACGCTCCGCGGAGCGGCTGCTGGCGCGGCTGCGCAGCGGCGAGCCGTGCGTGGTCGGGCGCATCGCCGAGGGGGCCGTGATCCTCGACCTGCGGACCGTGGACCCGGCTGACGACCCGCGCCTCCACGCTGCCGTCGTGGCCGCTCTGGAGGCCGCCGGGTGACGGTCGTCGTCGGCACCGCCGGCCACATCGACCACGGCAAGACGGCGCTGCTGCGGGCGCTGACCGGCATCGACGCCGATCGCCTGCCCGAGGAGCGGCGGCGGGGCATGACCATCGACGTCGGCTATGCCCACATGCCGCTGCCCGACGGGGCGGAGCTGGACTTCGTGGACGTGCCCGGTCACGACCGGCTGGTGGGCAACATGCTCGTCGGCGCCGGCGAGATCGACGCCGCGCTGCTCGTCGTGGCCGCCGACGAGGGCGTGAGCGCCCAGACCCGCGAGCACCTCGAGCTCCTCGACGCGCTGGGCATCGGGGACGGGCTGGCGGTGCTGACCAAGCTCGACCTCCTGGCGGCCGACGACCCCCGGCGCTCGAGCCGGCCCGACGAGGTCGGCGCGCTGCTGGCGACGACGAGCCTGGCCGGCGCACCGGTGCTGGCCGTCTCGGCGCAGAGCGGCGAGGGCCTCGACGAGCTGCGGGGGGCCCTCTACGAGCTGCGCCACCGGGTGGAGGCCCATGGGTCCACGCCTGGCGGCCCCCGACTCGCGGTCGACCGCGTCTTCACCGTACGCGGCCGCGGCCTCGTCGTCACGGGCACGCTGCGCGGCGGGCGGATCGCTCGGGGCGACGCGCTGCGCCTGGAACCGGGTGGCCGTTCCGTCCGCGTGCGCGAGGTGCAGGTCCATGGCGGGAGCGTGGAGAGCGCCGGCGGCGGGCGCGTGGCGCTCAACCTGGCCGGCGTGGAGCGCGACCAGGTCGTGCGGGGGATGGTCCTGTGCGATGGGCCTGCCGTGCGAGCCACCGACCGCCTCCTCGTGGCCCTCCGGCCGGTTCGCGGCGGCCGCCCGCCGGCCGACGGCGCCGAGCTGCGCGTCCACCTCGGGACGGACGAGGTCATCGGCCGCCTTCGCCTGGCTTCCGCGGCCGAATCTGCCGAGGCGCTCGGCGTGCTTCGGCTGGCCCGCCCGATCGCCGCCGCGCTCGACGACCGCTTCGTCCTCCGCTGGCCCTCCCCCGCCGTGACGGCCGGTGGTGGACGGATCCTCGACGCAGCGCCTTCCGCTCGGCTGGTGCGGCGCCGTCCCGATGCGACCGTCCTCGGGCGCTTGGCCGCGCCGGGCGATCCGCCCGCCCGGCTGGCGGCGCTGGTCGCGGCCCACGCCGCGCTCGACGCGGCGCGGGCGGCTTCCGCGGCGGCCGCGCTCGGGGACGAGCCGCTCACTGGGCTCGCGGTCGCGGCCGGAACGGTGCCGGCGAGCCGCTCATTCCTCGACCCGACTCTCGCGGCGGCCGTGCAGCAGGTGCTCGTCGTGGCCGTCGGGTCGCACCACGACGCGCTCCCTCTCTCCGACGGCCTCCCGCTGGCCGAGCTGCGGCCGCTCGGCGCGCGGGCGCTGCGACGCGCCGCGGCCGTCCCCCCGCGAGAAGCGGCGGCCATCGCCGATGCCCTCATCGCCCGCCTCGTCGCGGCGGGCCGGCTTGAACGGGACGACGAGGTCGTGCGCGATCCGTCGCGCCGGCCGGGCCTGCCACCGACGCTCCTGGCGGCGATGGACAGGCTGGTGCCGCTGCTGCGGACGCCGGCGCCGCCACCCCTCGCAGAGGCGGCGCGCGCCGCCGCCTGCCCGCCGGAGGGCGTTCGGGCACTCGAGTCGAGCGGGCGCATCGTGCTCGTCGCGCCGGACCTCGCCTACGCGACCGAGACCTACCGGGACCTGGAATCGCTCGCCTTGGCGCTAGCCGCCGACGGCCCGCTGACGCCGGCCGCCCTTCGCGACGCGACGGGAACGAGCCGAAAGTACGCGCTGGCCATCCTCGAGGAGCTCGACGCCCGGGGCCTGCTCCGCCGGGGGCCGGACGGGCACCGACTGGGGCCGCGCGCGCCGCGGCCCGGGGCATCGGCCTAGGAGACGGCCTTCCTGCGGCCGCGGTTGGAGCGCCGCTCCGGCGTCAGCAGTCCGACGAGGAAGCCACTGCCGTGCTTGCGGACGGCGATCTCCACGCCTGCGTCCGAAGCGACGCGCAGGAGTCGCTGGCGCACCGTGAGCGGCTTCTCACCCGCCCCGAGCGCCACCTCGAAGACGTCGGCCGGTCCGGCCAGGCCGCCGAGCAGGCGCTTGAACTGGCGCTGCTGGCGGAGGCGCTCGCGCTGTCGCGGCGTCAGCTCCTTCTTGGGGGCGGCGGGCCTGGGCGTGTCCATGAGCGCGGGGTCCGCGCGGCGGATCTTGACCATCGGTGACCTTTCGATCTCAGGGGGCTCGGTCACCCGTGACGATACGGCCGCTCGGCGTCCGCCCGCAAGTCACGGCGGTGGCCCGCTCAGGCGGGGCGTTCGACATCGAAGCCGCGGGTCGGCGAGGCCGCGACGGACCTCGGGCAGGCCCCGTGCCAACGATGCAGCGCCGTCGTCGTGGCGCTCGTGGTCGATGCCCAGGGCCGCCAGGACCCCCTCGGTGGCGTCGGCATCGGAGGTCGTCAGCATCAGCGTGCCGTCGGTGTCCTCGGCCACGCCCACGATGCCGGTGATGTTCACCCTCCGGTCGCCGAGGGCGGTCGCCAGCCGGGCCAGTGAGCCCGGCCGGTCGTCGAGACGGACCGTGAACCAGATGGCCATGCTGCCTCCTCTCGCCGAGCGTGATGCGCCGCTCGATGGTAGCGGCCTACCGCCCCCGGTGGTGGCGCTAGTCGAGGATGTCGCTGGCCTCGACGA
>JBGPMJ010000046.1:0-10989 GCA_041486935.1 Candidatus Limnocylindria bacterium
CGTGAGGGCCAGGCCAAGAGCGATGATCGAGCGCACGATTCGAGTCTCCTCCGTGGTCGTCTGGACGACGATGGCCGTCCGCACACTCGATACGGTAGCGCGTCATCGAGCGGTTTCCGCCAGACTCGCGGCGATGCCGTTGAAGAGCGCCGACCTCCTCTCGTCTCTGAGAGAGCGTGGGCTCGAGGTTTCTCCGGGCATGGTGCCCGTAGCCTGGGGCTGGGCGACCGTCGATCGGGAGCGCGCCGCCCTCGACTTCGCGCCGCTGCGCTTCCGCGCGGGTCCCGACGAGGAGGCCCTGGGCGCCTCCACCTCGCGGACGACGGTGTCGGATGGCACGGTCCTCGTGTTGCTCGAACCGAGCACCGAGGGGCGCCTCGCGGCGGCGCTGGCCCGGCACGGCGAGGGCCCGGTCGCCGTGTGGCTGGCCGACCCCATACCGGACTCTGCCTCCGCATCGCCCTCCCGGCCGACGGCGATCGGCGGGTGCGCCCGGCTCCTGAGGCCCGAGCATCCATGGGGGCCCTTCGTCCTCTACCATCAGCCCGTGATCAGCAACGAGCCGACCGTCCGCCCCGCGATCGTCGCCGACGCAGAAGCGATCGCCGCGCTCTTCACCGACGAGGGCTACCCGGCCGGCCCGAGCGACATCCGCGAGCGGCTCGGCCGCTTCGACTCCGCGTTCTCGACGGTGCGCGTGGCGGAGATCGGCGGCGAGCTGGTGGGCTTCGTGGCCGTCCACGCCATGCCCCGCTTCGAGCACGGCGATCGGATCGCGCGCGTGCTCGCGCTGGTCGTGGACGCCGGCGTGCGCGAGCGGGGCATCGGTCACCTGCTCATGTCGGAGGCCGAGGCGATCGCCCGCGAGACCGGCTGCGCCTTCATCGAGGTGACCGCCGGCCGCCATCGGCCGGATGCGCTGCACCTGTACGAGTCGATGGGCTACGACGCGGGGATCGCCAGCTACCTGCGCAAGCGGCTGTAGGCGCCGGGGCTACGCCCCCGAGGAGCGGATCTCCTCGATCTCCAGGCTCGACGGCCCGTCGTATCGTTGCCGCCATGCCCGTACGGCGCGAGGTGCTCGAGATCGCCGGCCGCGAGGTCGTGGTCACGAACCCGGACAAGGTCTTCTTCCCCGAGATCGGGGCGACCAAGCTCGACCTCGTGCGCTACTACCTCGCCGTGGCCGACGGGGCGCTGCGCGGGGTGGCCGGTCGGCCGATGGCCCTGAAGCGTTTCGTGAACGGCGCCGGCGGCGACTTCTTCTTCCAGAAGCGGGCGCCCGAGTCGCGGCCGGCGTGGATCGAGACGGTGGAGCTGAGCTTCCCGTCCGGTCGGACCGCCTCGGAGATCGTCGTGCGCGATGCGGCCCAGCTCGCCTGGGTCATCAACCTCGGCTGCATCGACCTCAATCCGCACCCGGTGCGCGCCGACGACCTCGACCGTCCCGACGAGCTACGAGTGGACCTCGACCCGGTGCCGGGCGTGCCCTGGGAGCACGTGCGCCAGGTGGCGCTCGTCACGCGCGAGTCGCTCGCCGAGCACGGGCTGGTCGGCTGGCCCAAGACCTCCGGCTCGCGCGGAATCCATGTCAACGTGCGCATCGAGCGCCGCTGGACGTTCCCCGAGGTGCGCCGCGCGGCGCTGGCGCTGGCGCGGGACGTGGAGCGGCGCGCCCCGGCCATCGCCACCAGCCGCTGGTGGAAGGAGGAGCGCCACGGCGTCTTCCTCGACTACAACCAGAATGCCAAGGACCGCACGGTCGCCTCCGCCTACTCCGTGCGTCCCACGCCCGCTGCCCGGGTGTCGGCGCCCCTGACCTGGGAGGAGCTGCCAGCGGTGGAGCTGGGTGATTTCACCATCCGGACCGTGCCCGAGCGGTACGCGCGTCTGGGTGACCCCGGCGCCGGGATCGACGGGGCGGCCGGGTCGCTCGAGTCCTTGTTGGACCTTTCCTCTCGGCACGAGACCGAGGGGCTGGGCGATGCGCCCTGGCCGCCAAACTACGCGAAGACGTTCGACGAGCCGCCACGGGTGCAGCCCTCCAGGCGACGGATGCCCTCGAAGCCGCTGATCGAGATCGGGCGGGCGGCGAAGCAGGCCGAGGCGATGGAGGGGCTGACGCGATGGAAGGCCCGCCATCCCGACGTGTGGCCGCACCTGGAGCCGGCGGACGTGCTGGTCGACGCCATGCGCGGCCGCTTCACGACCTGGACGCGTATCCGCGTCAACCTGGAGCACGTGCCCCCGGAGATGCGCCCGGCGCAAGGGCCGCTCGACCCGGACTACGACCCATGGCAGTAGGCTCGATCAGCAGCACTTGACATGTGACTGTTTCATCACATATCGTCGCGGCGTGGACGCGGTGTTCAGAGCCCTCGCCGACCCGACGCGCCGGAGCCTGCTCGACGCGCTCTTCCGCGAGGACGGGCAGACGCTGAGCGCGCTCGAGGCGCGCTTCTCGATGACGCGCTTCGGCGTGATGAGGCACCTGAAGCTGCTCGAGGAGGCGGGTCTCGTGGTCACCAAGCGGCGGGGCCGCGAGAAGCTCCACTTCCTGAACCCGGTCCCGATCCGGCTCGTCCACGACCGGTGGGTGAGCAAGTACGCCGAGCCCTGGGCCGCAGCGCTCAGCGGCCTCAAGCACCGTTTGGAGAGTCCCATGGAGAAGGTATTCGAGATCTACATCAAGACGACGCCAGAGCGCCTCTGGGAGGCGATCACCGACCCCGAGATCAGGAGCAAGTACAACTTCGGTGCCAGTGTCAGCTCGGACTGGACGCCCGGCTCGCGCTTCGAGATGGGCGCCCGGGACGGCAGCGTCGCTCTGGGGGAGGGCGAAAACCTCGAGGTCGACCCCCCGCGCCGGCTCGTCCAGAGCATGATCGCGCTGTGGAGCGATGAGGTGAAGAGCGAGGGCACCTCGAGGGTCACCTGGGAGATCGAACCGGTCGGCGACTCCTGCCGCCTGACCGTGACCCACGACCAGTTGCGCGAGGGTGCGAACGAGGAGCTCTACGGCGGCTGGCCGATGATCCTCTCCGGCCTGAAGACGTGGCTCGAGACGGGGGAGCTTCTGACTACGCCGGGATCGCTGATGTACGGCTGAGTCGGCCTTCACCTCGCGAAGATCGGCACCCCGACCGACCATATGGAGGAGGCTGCGTCATGGACTGGAAGCTTGAACTCGTGGTGGTACCCGTCACGGACGTGGACCGAGCCAAGACCTTCTACATCGAGAAGGCCGGCTTCGACTTGCTCGTCGACCACAGCGCCGGCGACGACTTTCGCGTCGTGCAGCTGACACCGCGGGGCTCGGCGTGCGCGATCGCCATCATGAGGAACACCGCGGCGCCGGGCTCCGTCCAGGGCCTGCACCTGGTCGTCTCCGACATCGAGGCCGCGCGTGCCGAGCTCGTCGCACGTGGCACGGACGTCAGCGAGATGTTCCATTTCGAGTCGGGCCGCCAGCTGCCCGGGCCTGATCCCCAACGCAGCAACTACAACTCGTTCCTCTCCTTCAACGACCCGGACGGCAACGGCTGGATGGTGCAGGAGGTCAGGCGAGGCGAGCCGGGGGCATGAGGGGGACGATCGCGAACGCACCCCGCGGACTCCGACCCCCTGGGCGGAGATGCGCTGACGGCGCCTCGGCTCAGTCGAGATCCTCGGCGGTCTGGGCCACAGCGTCGTTCGGATCGATGGGCGGCTCGCCCTGCAGCTGCCGCAGGCGGTTCACGCGGTCGATGGTCGGCGGGTGCGTCGAGTAGATGTCCTGCGCCCGCGACTCGAAAGCGCGGATCGGGTTGACGAAGTAGAGCGGCGCAGTGGCCCGGTTGGCGACCTCGAGGACATCCTTCGAGCGCGCCACCTTCAGCAGCGCCCGCTCGAGCCCTGCGGGATCGCGACCGAGCTCGACCGCGGTGGCATCGGCGAGGTACTCGCGCTCGCGGCTGACGGACGCCTGGACGACGCGCGAGAAGATCGGTGAGAGGACGTGCACGAGGAGGGCGACCAGGTAGACGAGGAGCAGGAAGATGAGGACGGCGACGATGATGAGGATCAGGCTGCCCCCACCCTTGCCACCCGAGCCACCCCCGCCGCCTCCGCCGCCTCCGCCACCCAGGTTGATGGAGGGAAAGCTCCAACCGCCGGCGCTCCCTCCGCCATTGACCGCCCGAACGCCGCCGCCGCCCGAGCGGAACAGGTTGCCCATCATCTGGAAGGGGAAGGTGACGACCTTGAAGAAGCCGTCGGCGACGAGCACGGTGGTGCCCACCAGGACGGCCACGAACAGCGAGTAGCGCGTGTCCTGGTTGCGGATGTGGGCCATCTCGTGGGCGACCACGCCCTGCAGCTCCTCGCGGTCGAGCGTTGCGAGAAGCCCGATCGTGACGGCCAGCGACGCATGGCGCTGGTCTCGACCGATCGAGAAGGCGTTCGGTGCGCTGTCGTCGATGAGGTATAGCGTCGGCATCGGCAGGTCGGCCGCCACGGCCATCTCCTGCACGACGTCGGTGAGCACGCGCTGCTCCCCCTGGTCGATCTCGCTGGCACGAGATACGGCCAGCACGATTCGGTCGCCCGCCCGCAGCGAGACGACCGCTCCGATGACGGTGGCGAGGACCGCCCCCGCCGCGGTGGCAAGGCCGGCGCTCGTGCGCAGCGTGACCATGGCCGCGATGGCGTACGCGGTGAGCCCGAGGCCGCCGGCGATGGCGACCGTCAGGAAGATGCTATTGCGGCGGTTCACGGCGATCTGTTGCACGAACGTGGGCTCGGCCACGCGGCGTTTCGAGAGGATGAGCGGCGTCAGCACCGCCAGGGCCGTGGTGATGGCGAGGACGATCGGCGGCGCCCACGCCGGGACGCCGTACGGTCCGTCCGACCACGTGAACGGAAGCGTCCCGGTCTGACCGACGTACCAGGCCAACAGCAGGACGAGGGCACCGACGAGGCCGAAGACGGCCACGAGCTGAACGAGACATCCGTTCGTGTCGTCGGGTGGAGCCGCTGGTCGATAGGCCTCTTCGGGCGGATCCTGATGCGGCGGCTGCATGATTCCCTGACGTCCTCAGCCTATCGGCGTTGCACTGTCTGGCGATCCGTCCTCGAAGATACGCTCCACCTCGAAGGGTGGCGTGACCTCCAGCTGGTCGTAGCGGCAGGACTCGGGCGTTCGGTCGGGGCGCCAGCGCTGGAAGGTCGTGGCGTGGCGGAAGCGGTCGCCCTGCAGGTGGTCGTAGCCGACCTCGCAGACGCGCTCGGGCCGCAGTGGCTCCCAGCTGAGGTCTTTGCCGCGGTTCCAGCGGCTGGTCGCGCCGGGGACGCGCTGCCCCGCGGCGATCGCCGCCTCGGCCCACTCGGCCCACTCGGCCCAGGGGTGACCGTCGAGGGCGTGCTGGCGCAGCGGGGCCAGCTCCTCCACGAGTTGCGCCCGGCGTGCCTCCGTGAAGCTGGCCGTGACCCCGACGTGGTGTAGCGTGCCCGCGCCGTCGAAGAGGCCGAGCAGCAGCGACCCGACGAGCGTGCCGGGGCCGTTCTTGTGCCAGCGGAAGCCGGCCACCACGCAGTCGGCCGTGCGCTGGTGCTTGATCTTCGTCATGGCCCGTTTGCCGGGCTGGTATCGGGCGTCGAGGGGCTTGGCGATGACCCCGTCGAGGCCGGCGCCCTCGAAACGATGGAACCAATCCTCGGCGGTGGCGGGGTCGCGCGTGGCGGGCGTGAGGTGGATCGGGGGCCGTGCCCCAGCCAGGGCCTCCTCGAGTCGGGCCCGGCGCTCGCTCTGGGGATGGCTGCGCAGGTCCTCGTCGCCCAGCGCCAGCAGGTCCCAGGCCACGAACGAGGCCGGGGTCTCGGCCGCGAGGTGGGCGACGCGCGATGCGGCCGGGTGGATGCGCAGGAGGAGTGCCTCGAAGGCCAGGCCCTGCGATCCGCGGATGACGATCTCGCCGTCCACGACGCAACGCTCGGGGAGGCTCTCCCTCAGCGGTGCGGCCAGTTCCGGGAAGTAGCGGTCGAGGGGCTTGAGGTCACGGCTCTGGATGTACGTTTCGTCGCGGTCGCGGAAGACGATGGCCCGGAAGCCGTCCCACTTCGGCTCGTAGAGGAAGCCCGGGCCGACCGGGATGGCGTCGGCCGGCTTCGCGAGCATCGGCTCCAGGGGTGGCGCGAAGGGGAGGCGCATGGCCCGACGATACCCCACGCGGGGTGGTGCTCCGCGTTGGAGTGCAGCCGGATGCGACCGGCCGTGCAATGGGGCTTCCATTCTCCGGGGGCATGGCATGTGCGCTGGGCCGGCCCGCTCGTCCCGGCAGCGGGTCCGGACCGGCCGTCCGGGGCGCGTTCCATTCGGGGTGGGAATGGCCAGTGAGCCAGGAGCGCCAGCGGCGGCGCCGGAGACCGGCTCTGGCGACGCTGGGCGCCTTCCAATGCCCCCGAGCAATGGCTCGCGTCCTTGGAACGCGCACGGGGTCTACCGCCGCGGCGCCGGGGCCGCGCTGGACGCGTTCCCATGCGTCGGGGGGCATGGCCTGTGTGCCCGGTGGTGGGGCGGGCCCCAATCCCGGAACGCGTGCTAGGCTCGGGTCGATGCCCCAGCAGACCTTCCGCGGTGATCCCTATCGCGTCCTCGACGTGGACCCCGAGGCGAGCGACGCGACGGTCAAGCGACGCTGGCGGCAGCTGGCGCGCGACCTTCATCCCGATCGCGCCGGCGGCGACGCGACGAAGACGGCCGACCTGACCAAGCGCATGGCGCGGGTCAACGCGGCCTACGACCTGCTGCGCGACGCCGACCGGCGGGCCTCCTACGACGCCGCCCATCCGAACGCGGGCGCCGGCCGCTCGACGGCGGCGCGGGATGCTGGGCGTCGGGGCACATCACCGGACCAGGCGCGCCCGGGCGGCCCGCCGCCCCCGCCGCCGACCCGGCCCGTCACCGGCCGCTTCGATACCTCCGAGCATTTCCATCGCCGTAACGCGACGACGACGAACGGCACCCCGCCCCTGCGCGGGCAGCTGCCGCTGAGCGCCCGTGAGCGGGCCGAAGGGCCGGAACCGCTCCGCGCCAGCCACCCCACCGGGCCGATCCGCACCCGCCGGACCCGGGTTCGGGCGCCACTGCCCACGCTGGATGAGGCGCTGGCCACCGGCCTCGAGTTCGGGAAGTTTCGCGGCCACACGCTGGGCGAGGTGGCCGCCTTCGAGCCGACATACATCGACTGGATCGCCCACACCATCACCCGCGACCGTGACCTGGTGGTCAGGGCGCGGGTCATCCAGGCGGACCTGGACGCCCGCGGGATCGAGCGGCGCGTCCACCGGTCGACGCCCGAGTACAGCACGCGCCGAACGGACGCCGAGTCGGTCTGAGGAACGGAGCGGGGCCCCGGCCGCCCGACCGGAGCCCCGACCCCGAGTGCCCGATGAGTGCTGGTGCCGTCGGTCCCCTGTGTTGGCCGGCCCGTCGGCCGGAGAACCTGTCACTCGACTCGTCGTCCGGGAGAGGCGGTCCCCATGCGCGGTGGTCTGACCCACCGCCCCTGAAGCGCAGGATCGCGTTCGTCCCCGAACCCGGTGGTCGACGCCTCGGGTTTGCCCGGCCCGAGGATCGACGGCGTGATCAGACGGTAGGACGGCCCCTCGTGGCCCGCAATGGGGCGTGAGTACGGCCCCCTCGGTACGAAGGTCGATGGCGTCCGCGCACCATGGCCTGATGCCGCCGCTTCATCGGTCGCCGAAGGCGCTCACGGCGGCGTCCATGCGGTCCTCGCCCTCGCCCGACCCGATCACGACGTTAACGGTCTCCGGCGCAGCAGCCGGCCAGATGATGACCGTCTGCGGACGGTTGCCGGAGACGGCCGTGATGGCGACGCCGCGCCGGCCGGCCACGTCCCGCTCCGCCGCATGGACCTGGGTCACGCCTCGCGCCGTGCCCGCCCCGACGGCGAACGAGTCGGCGACCGCGTCCACGGTCAGGCCGGGGGAGCGGTAGACCACGAGCGCGATGCCCGTCTCGCCCTCGCCCGGCCAGGTGGCGCCGGCGAAGCGCAGCTCGGCGATCCCGGCCTCGAGCAGTGGGCCGAGCGTCTTCGCGGAGCAGTAGCGTCCGCTGTCGCGCGTCGCCGGAGAGGCCCCTGCGACCTCCGTCGGGAGGAGCGCCTCCAGGTCGGGGTAGAAGCCCGGCGCGCGTTGCTCATCCGCTCCGGCACAGGGCGCGGCGGGGTCCGGTGGAGGCGTCGGCGCGGCGGTGCCGCACGCCCCTGCGATGAGGAGGACGGCGGCGAGCACGGCGAGACGGACGAGGGACCCGGGGACCATCGGGGGAGATGATAGAGTCGCCGCCATGAGCGATGCCTGGCGCGATCGGGAGCGCCGCTGGCGCGAGCGCACGCTCGCGGAGGCGCCACGCCGCGCGCCCGAGCGACAGACGCGTTTCAGCACCATCAGTGGCGTCGAGATCGACGCGCTGTACGGCCCGGGTTCGTGGCGCGATCTCGACCCCGCGCCCGACATCGGCCTGCCCGGTGAGCCGCCCTTCACGCGCGGCATCCACCCCACCGGCTACCGCAGCCGGCTGTGGACGATGCGCATGTTCGCCGGCTTCGGTGCCGCCGAGGACACGAACGCGCGTTTCAAGCAGCTCCTCGCGGCCGGACAGACCGGGCTCTCGGTCGCCTACGACATGCCCACGCTGTACGGCTACGACACCGACGATCCCGAGGCGGAGGGGGAGTTCGGCACGTGCGGCGTGGCCGTCTCCTCGCTGGCCGACATGGAGGTGCTGCTCGACGGGCTGCCCCTGGACCGCGTCAGCACCTCGATGACGATCAACTCGCCAGCCGCGCCGATCTGGGCCATGTACATCGCCGCGGCGGAGAAGCGCGGTTTCCCGCGCGCGATCCTGGAGGGCACCATCCAGAACGACATCCTCAAGGAGTTCGTGGCCCAGAAGGAGTTCCTCTTCCCGCCGGAGCCGTCCATGCGCCTGGTGACCGACACGATCGAGTTCGGCACGCGCGAGATGCCCAGATGGAACACCGTCTCGATCAGCGGCTATCACATCCGTGAGGCCGGTTCGACCGCCGTACAGGAGCTGGCGTTCACCATCGCCGACGGCATGGCCTACGTGGAGGACGCGCTACGCCGCGGGCTGCGCGTGGACGACTTCGCGCCTCGCCTCTCGTTCTTCTTCAACAGCCACAGCGACTTCTTCGAGGAGATCGCCAAGTTCCGGGCCGCCCGGCGCATCTGGTACAGGCTCATGTCGGAGCGTTACGGCGCGGAGAACGAGCGCTCCACCTGGATGCGCTTCCACACCCAGACGGCCGGCGTCTCGCTGACCGCACAGCAGCCGCTCAACAACCTGACGCGCGTCGCCATCCAGGCCCTCGCAGCCGTGTTGGGCGGCACGCAGTCGCTCCACACGGACGCCTACGATGAGGCCTGGGCCGTGCCCTCCGCCGACGCCGCGCTGCTGGCCCTGCGCCAGCAGCAGGTCATCGCCGCGGAGACCGGCGTTGCCAACACCGTCGACCCCCTCGGCGGCAGCTGGTTCGTGGAGGCGCTCACCAGCGAGACCGAGCGTGCGGCCTGGCGCTACCTCGACGAGATCGACGCACGGGGTGGCATGGTGGCCGCCATCGCCGCGGGCTACCCACAGCGCGAGATCGCCGACGCCGCCTACCGCTACCAGCGCGAGTTCGACGCCGGCGAGCGCGAGGTGGTGGGAGTGAACGCCCACGTCGACCCCGACGAGGTCCTGGAGATCCCGCTGCTCCAGGTCAGTGAGGCCTCGCTCCGCGCCCACCTGGCGCGGCTCGAGCGCCTACGCCGCGAGCGCGATTCGGAGGCGGTCGCGGCCTCGCTGGCGCGCCTGCGCGACCTCGCCGCGCGGCCGGGCTCGAGCGGGACGAACATCATGCCGGCGCTCATCGAGTGCGCTGCCGCCTACGCCACGCTGGGCGAGATGTGCGGGGTCTTGCGCGCGGTCTTCGGCGAGTACCGAGAGCCGGTGTCGGTCTAGGAATGGAGGCACGATGTACCTGAACGCGATGGAGTTCCTCGAGGAGGAACGCGAGGAGTGGGCGCCCTACGAGGCGCTCGCGGACCTGTCCGACGAGGATCTCGAGCGGCCCACGGATCCCGATGGGCCGGCCCGCGGTTGGACCGGGCGCGACCTCGCCGGCCACATCGTGGCCTGGCTGGAGGTGGCGCTGGGCATCGCGCGGGACCTCGCCGTGGGGGAGCAGAGCCGCTCGAGCGCGGAGATGGACGCTGCCTGGGAGGCCGAGGGCGACGCCCTGAACGAACGCCTCATGGCCACCTGGCGGGCGCTCCCTCTCGACGAGGTGCGGCGGCGCATCCGTGAGGTCCCCGGCGAGCTGCGCGGCACGCTCACGGTCGTGCCCGAGGCGCGCTGGGTCAAGAGCCCGGAGCGCATGGAGACCTTCGTCGGCGAGACGATCGAGCACTACCAGGAGCACCGGCCCGAGCTGGCCGCCATCCTCGCCGCCGCGGGCCGTTGAATCCGAGGGCCCCGATCGTCGCCGGTCGGGGCCCTGCGGTGAGGAGGGGGAGGAGCGGCGGATTAGCCCTGGGCGGGCGCCAGCTCGGTCAGCCCGAAGGCCTGCTCGAGCGCCTCGAGGGGCTTGAAACCGACCACGCCGCGCGGCTGTGCGCCCGGCGCGAAGTAGGCGATGGTCGGGATGGACATGATGTTGAACTCGCGCGAGAGGCCCGGGTTGGCGTCGACGTCCACCTTGACGACATCGACCCGTCCGTCGTACTTCGCGGCCAGCTTCTCCATCTCCGGCGCGACCAGCCTGCACGGGCCGCACCAGGTCGCCCAGAAGTCCACGACAACGGGCTTGTCGTTGTGGAGCACCAGCTCCTCGAAGGTATCGTCGGTGGCAACCTTGATCGTGGCCATGTGCCTCGTGTCCCTTTCTCGTCGCCCTAGCGGGCGAGCCCCTGGATGAGTCGATA